>JAYWMQ010000023.1 GCA_035873375.1 Nitrospirota bacterium
ATACTCCTTTCAGCGATGTAGCATTATAATCAAAAATTATAGTATTATAATTATACAACAAGCTTTCCGTCATTCCCCGAAAGCATTCGGGGAATCTTTCATGTAATCCCGAACAAGTCGAAGGATTCCCCGAAAGCGTTCGGGGAATAACACTGGAGATAAAGATACAATTTCCAAACGCCCTGCGGTTTCTGCCGTAGGGTGGTTCACCAAATAAAATAAAACATTTATAAAATAAAACATTGAACGGGGAGGTTTAATGTGGATGTTCAAGAAAAAAGAATTGCCCTTGTGGATAATTATTTAGGCAGGGTTTACCTTGAGGCTGAGGTTTCGGATTACTATTCAGGGAGAACGGTGCTGGTGACCGGTGGTGCAGGGGCCATTGGAAGTAATCTTGTTATTGCACTTTCAAGGCTGGTAGGCGATGATGGTAAGGTTCTGGTTCTGGATAATCTTTCAGCTATAAGTACAAAAGATCCATGGAATATCATACCCCTGCCTAACGTCATGTTTGTGCTTGGAGATGTGCGAAGTGACGTGGATTTAAAAAGGGTATTTAAGGAGGAGCCAAGCATTGTCTTTCATTTAGCCGCCTTTTTTGCCAACCAGAACTCTATTGACTATTGTGAAACATCGGCAGATGTGGACGTAATCGGACAGATAAAACTGCTGGAATATTCAAAAATATCAGGTCTGGAAAAATTCATATACGCTTCGAGTGGTTGCGCTATTTACGGAGCATATCCCGAACTTCCCATAAAGGAAGAGTTCATTTCCATGCATCTTACAACTCCATACCAGATAAACAAGATGACGGGAGAGATGTATTGCAATTTTTATAATCATCACTACGGCTTACCAATTGTAAACTGCCGTTTTTTCAATTCTTACGGTCCCGGTGAAGTGCCGGGACAATACAGGAATGTTATACCTAACTTTATTTACTGGGCCATGAAGGGTTTTCCGCTTCCTGTTACAGGGACTGGAGAGGAGACGAGGGATTTTACCTATGTGTTAGACTTGGTGCAGGGATTGATAAAAGCCGGTTTTTACCCAAATGCAATAGGGGAAAATTTCAATCTGGCTTCTGGAAGAGAGATCAAAATTAAGGATCTGGTTGAAAAGGTTAATGAGGCGACTGATAATAAAGCGGATATTGTTTTTAAGGAACGCCGGAAGTGGGATACCAAACCGAGACTCCTGGCATCAATAGACAAGGCCAGGCAACTGATAGGCTATGAGCCTGTTGTTGATTTTGAGGAGGGGTTTCAAAAAAACATTGAATGGTTTAGAGACAACTGGGAAAAGATCGAAGCAGTTGCTGACTTCCCCCCCGGCATGAGCAGTGCGGTCAGAGGGGTAAAAGGCATATGCAACGCCGGAGTAAAGTCCTGAATATGAAGAAAAAGCAATAAAAGGGGACAGAAAAAGCAATAAAAGGGGACAGGCTACTTTTTAAACTCAATTGCCCGCTTGCCCGCCTATTTAGCTCTATCTCCCGCCATGCTTTTTAGGGTAACGCTATGCTCTCTGCGTAGGGTACGCCATGCCCGCCTGCCCACTTCCCCACCTTGACACCATATTGAAACAAATTCTATAATTTAGCGAATCTGAGGGGGGCGGTCTATCTTTCGAGCATAGCTTGAAAGAAGGGGCTGTTAGTTCCGGGGCTAAACTAATTATAACTATGGTTCCACAAAGGTAAGGTATGAATTTGGTAACAAATAAAATTTTACATAAATTTCAATTGTTTTGTTCTTTTAACCTTTTTCCAGCTGTATCTTCAACCGTAGTTATCGTCTTATCCCTCGTCTTTATCACTGCGTGTGCACCTTCCGCTTCCGTCAAGTGGGACGAATCCAGCAACCGTTGGGTAAATCAAGGAGTATCCAATACAGGTGCTGTTTCATTTACAACCCCGGAAGAGATGACGCCGGAGCAAAAAAAACCTGTCAACCCTTTACAGCGGTCTCCATACATAATCGAAGAGTTAGACAAGATTCCAGAGTTATCTCAAAGAGATGAAGTATTGGAAGGCCAGGAAGACTACTACCTGGGTTATCATGATATCTTAAGGGTTACGGTTTTTGGACGCCAGGATTCCCTGAAGGGTGCCACGGATATCACGCGGGAAACAGAAATCCGGAATGACGGCATGATTTCTTATCCCCTGGTAGGAGACATTAAGGCTGCCGGGTTGACTATTCCGCAACTCCAGCAAAACATTGTTGAAAAATTGAAGGAGTATATCGTTGCCCCTAAAGTAGACATACAGATAATTAAATACGCAAGCCGTGATGTTTCGATATTGGGTGAAGTAGAGAACCCTCATGTAATCTATTTAAGGGGGAAGACCACACTGCTTGAAGCCATAGCCAATGCTGGAGGTTTAACTGAAAAGGCCAATCTGAAAGGTGCCTATATTATCAGGAAGAACAAGATTATTCCTATTGACCTGTATGCCCTTATGACAGAAGGCGATTTGAAGTATAATGTGGAAGTGAGGAGAAAAGATATTATCTATATACCGAATGTTCAGGATCAAAGGGTCTACGTGGTAGGGGAAGTGAAAAAACCGATGATAGTGCCCTTTGCAGGTAAGATTCTGAGGGTTGCCGAGGCGATTGCGAGTGCCGGAGATTTTGAGATTTCAGCAAAAAAGAGCAATATAAAGATTATAAGGGGCGGGTTGGAAAATCCCACGGTTATCACGGTTAATTTCGATAAAATTACGAATGGTGACCTGGGAGAGAATATAGCGCTCTATTCTGAGGATATTGTGTATGTTCCGGCATCCTTTGTAGGAGAGTGGAACAAGATACTCAAACAGCTCACCCCTTCACTGCAGACCCTGATGTTTGGTGCTACACTTGATTATTATATTAATAGATAATGGGAAAGAAGTTGCTGGTTATTCATCAGGGAGAGGAAAGGTTAAATCCATTCCGGGCATGCTGCCGGAAAAAACTTACTGAACATGATTGACATACATAATCACATCCTTCCATGTCTTGATGATGGTTCCGACAGTCCTGAAAAATCCCTCAAGATGGCGAAAATCGCTGTAGATGACGGAATCAGGGTTGTTGTGGCCACTCCGCACTCCAATAACGGTGTTTATCAGGTAAGTCCCGGGAAAATTATTGAAGAGGTGAAACTGTTAAATCAGCTACTTCAGGATAAGGGGATTCCTCTCAAAGTACTTCCCGGGGCCGATGTTCATGTAGACTTTAACCTTATAGAGGAGATCAAGGCCGGTAAGGTAATGACCGTGAATAACAATCAACGTTATATTATGCTGGAACTACCGGATTACGGAGTCCCGCAGCATTTAGCTGACTTTCTGTGGGAGATGAAACTCAACGGCATTACTCCGGTCTTCACGCATCCTGAAAGGAATGCAGCCATTCAGGATGATATTAATATACTCCATGGTTTCATTATGCAGGGTGCCATGTCCCAGATAACAGCAATGAGCCTGACCGGAGAGTTTGGTAAGAGCACCCGCAGATGTGCTGTATCTCTCCTGAAATATAATCTTGCCCATGTCATTGCTACAGATGCGCATTCGGTCAGGAGACGGCCTCCTGTGCTTTCGAAGGCCCTGAAAGTTGCCGGTGAGATTGTAGGTGATGATTATGCGCTAAGGATGGTTACTGAAATCCCTGACGGAATCATAAGAGGCGGTCAACTCGCTCTTCCAGAGCCAAAAAATAGACAGTCATGGTTTTTTGAAAAACTATTGAGCAGGAATTAAAAAAGGAATGTCGGAAGAACCAAATAATCAGGAGAAAAACAGGATGAATCAGATAGACCAGACAAACGATGTTGAAGAGCGCGAGATTCACCTTTATGACTATATCGAGGTACTGCTTCGTAAAAAGTGGATTGTTATTTCCTGTTTTGTTGTTATAGTTCTTGCAGCAGGTATCGGCACTTATTTGGCCACACCTATCTACGAGGCCACAACCTCTATCCTGATTGAAGAAGCCAAGGGTGGTGGGCAGGCATTATTCACTGAACTTGCGGGATTGCCGCAGACTTCGGAAATACCATCCCAGATAGAGATAATTAAAAGCCGTACCATTGCGGAAGATGTTGTAAGGGAACTGAAGTATGACCAGAGGGTGTTTGACATATCAGGAGACCTTGACCTCAGGGTAATAAACCTGCAAGTTCCGGAAAAATTTATTGACGAGGAGATCGAGGTCGAGTTTACCGACGACAAGGGAAATTTCACTGTCACAAGAGAAGGTGAATCCCTTGGCCGAGGTATTGCAGGTATTCTTTTTAAGAGCAATTCGGGACTTTCTTTTGTAATCAAAGAAGTGAATCCCGAAAAGGGGGCATCTTTCAAGATCAAAAGGAGTAGATTTTATGAGGCCGTGGAAGGCCTTCAGAAAAAAGTCACTGTATCACCGGTAAGAAATACCAATATTGTTTATATAAAGGTTCAGGACAGCGATCCCCGGATGGCTGCTGCTATTGCCAATTCTATAGTTAAACGTTATATTCAGCAGGATATCTCAAGGCGAAGCAAGGAAGCCACTTATATGATAAAGTTTGTAAAAAGGCAGATCGAACCAACTCAGAAAAAGCTTGAAAATGCCCTTGAATCCCTTGCTGCACATAAGAGAAACTCCAGGGTTGTGGACCTGAAGGAGGGTACGAAAAAGCTCATAGAGAATATAGGGGCGCTGGAAAAAGAGAAGATCAATCTTGAAATCAAGGAACAGCAGGTAAGATATCTTTATGATGAAGTTCAAAGAAATATCACAGACACCTCAACCCTGAACCTCTCTGTTTTGGAAGACCCTGTTGTACAGTCCATGATAAGCAGGCTTGCCATGCTGGAAAATAACAGAAAATCCCTGCTTGCCGAGTATACAGCAAGACATCCACAAGTGGTTGCCCTGTCAGCAGAGATAAATGAAATTAAGAGAAGGGTGAACTCTTCCATACTGAATACCCTCGATTCCTTACGAAGTAAAAAGGATAGTTTCACTAAAGAGATAGAGAGGCTCAGGGCAGAGCTTAAAGTGCTTCCTGAAGAGGAAAAAAGACTGGCAGGACTGGTTCTAAATAAAGAGGTGCTCTCCAATATTAATGCCTTTCTCTTCCAGAAGTTAAACGAAGCAACCATTACCCAGGCATCCACCATATCATCAATACAGGTTGTTGACCCGGCTATAGTGCCGGAAAAACCCATAAAACCACAGAAGAAGAAGAATATCTTATTAGCCGTGGTGGTCGGGTTGATGTCGGGTATTGGGTTTGCCTTCTTCTTTGACTATCTTGACAATTCCATCAAATCCCCCCGTGATGTAGAGGAGCGGCTCGGCCTTCCTGTCTTCGGCCATATTCCGCTTGTTCAGGCAGAAGAGCCCAAAAAAAAGCCCCTCTCAGGGAAGAGGTCGAACTCAGGGCTTATAACCCTTGATTCGACAAAATCTATTGTAGCAGAGAGCTTCCGTTCTCTGAGGACAAACCTGCAGTTTGCCGTACTGGAAAAGAGGGGAAGGGTGTTCCATTTCACTTCACCAATGCAAAATGAAGGTAAAACTACAATTACGGCTAATCTCGGTATAACCCTTGCCCTTATGGGCTCCAGGACTTTAATAATCGACCTGGATCTGCGCAAGCCAAGAATGCATCATATCTTTGACATAAGCAGAGAACCCGGAATAACCCATCTTCTTGCCGGTAAGTCGGATTTGAAAGAGATTATAAGACCAACAGCAACTGAACACCTTTACGTGATTCCAGCCGGTATAATTCCGCCTAACCCGTCTGAATTATTGAGCCAGCAGGATTTAAGTGATTTCCTTGACAAAATAAAAAATGAATTTGATTATATACTCATAGACTCACCTCCTGTCCTGCCTGTAACGGATTCTCTGCTTTTGGGCAGACTGGCCGATACCTCTTTCATTGTCATAAAACTGGGCGGGACTTCTTTCCCGGCAGTTGAACAGGCAATAAAGCAGCTTAGGAGTGTAAATGTAAATGTAGCAGGTGCAATAATAAATAAAATCAAACTCTCTTCGGGCTACGGTTATTATCATAACTACTACCACTACTATTACGGAGAGGAGTCTCCTGAAACGAACAAGAACTGAAATATAGCTAAATATTGAACCTTAACCTGAAAACCTTATTCAGACAGGATTGACAGGATAAAGGAAGGATAGAGAAGTAAAGAGAGAGAAAAAAGAGACTTGTCGTTAATCAAATCAGTTATCCTGTACATCCTGTCTAAAATAAAATTATTGTGTCCTTGTTCTATTTTTACAGCCATAACCCAAATCCGCGCCCATCCACGAAAATCTGCCTGCCAGCTTGCCAGCTTGTCAGCTTTATGTTAAAATGATAAGCAGAAGCATCCAAACCGGTTAAAGCTGAAAGAAAGGGTAGACCAATGTTAACAGAGTATATTGAGGAAGCCTTAGGAAGGGCACGGTATGAGATTATAGAGGATGAAGAGCCATATTATGGCGAGATCAAGGAACTAAAGGGTGTATGGGCAACAGGGGAGACCCTCGAAGAATGTAGAAGTAACCTTAAGGATGTTATAGAAGGCTGGATACTCTTGAGCATTAAAAGAGGGCTGCCGATTCCGAAACTTGGTGATATTGAGATAAAAGAGATCGAGGGAGCCCCTGTATAAATGTCGAAACTGGTTCCCGTATCTTGTAGTGAACTCGTAAAGAGACTTAAAATGTTTGGATTTGAGGGGCCATATGGTGGAGGAAAACATCTGTACATGCTAAAGGGCAATTTGAGGCTAACTGTTCCCAATCCTCATAAGCAGAAAGGTTGATTTGTTAATAAGAATACTTAGACAGGCAGGAATAACAAGGGATGAATGGATCAGGAAAAAATAGTGCCTTTGCCCGTCCGGTAAACTTTTTGAACCAACTTTGAACAGAAAGACCCCTTCAGACAGGATTAACAGGATAAAGGAAGGATTGAGAAAGAAAAGAGACTTGTCGTTAATCAAATCAGTTATCCTGTACATCCTGTCTAAAAGAAAACTCTTGTGTCCTTGCTTTTGCAGCCATAACCCAAATCCGCGCCCATCCACGAAAATCTGCGGCTCGCCTGCCGGCTTGCTCGCTTGCCAGCCTGTTAGCTTATACTGTATTATAAACCAAGAGTCATCTGGAGGCACAAAATGAGATTTAAAGTGGTCATAATATATGATCCGGAATATGATGGATATGTTGTTGATGTTCCCGAACTTGTCGGCTGCATGAGTCAGGGTAAGACAATAGATGATGCATTAAAGAATGTTAAGGATGCAATCAGAGGCTGGTTGGAGGTGGAAAAGAAACACGGAAGACCTGACCTGCAGGAGGAAAGGGAAGTCTTTCTTGGAGAGGTTACTGTTTAGGTGGGAAGACTTTCAAATATTTCCGGGAAAGAGGCTGTAAGAATTTTTCAGAAATTTGGTTATATATTGGACCATCAGACAGGAAGCCACATGATACTTTATCATAAACAACGGTCAACCCTATCAGTTCCCGATCATAAAGAATTAGCCCCGGGATTATTAAGAGGCCTGATAAGAAAAAGTGGCTTAACAGTGGATGATTTTTTAAAAGAAAAATAGTCCATCGCTTACCAGTCAGCCTGCCTGCTTTTTAAAAGGTAACGCTCTGCCCGTCTGGTAAACTTTTTTGAACATTCAAACTTGAACAGAAAGTCCCCTCTCGCCTATAATAATATCCTTTTCAGACAGGATTAACAGGATAAAGGAATAAAATAAAGAAAAGAGAATCTTGCCGTTAAAGAAGTCCTAAAGCTAATCAGTTATCCTGTAAATCCTGTCTGAAAAGAAATCCCTTTGTATACTTGATCAAATTTTACAGCCATAACCAAAATCTGCGCCCACCCACGAAAATCTGCAGCCCGCTTCCCGCTTTACATCAATTTAACTTTATTTATGCTAAAATAATAAGTAGAAACTGTTTGGATATCCAAGGAGGTAAAAATGCCGGTAACAAGTTTAAAAGATAAATTAATTGCTGAGATAGATGATTTGCCCGAAAAAAAGGTCAGAGAGGTGATGGATTTTATAGGCTACCTCAAGCTCAAAGAAGATGAGTGGTTTATAGACTTTGTGAATAAAAGAGGTGGACTGGCTAAAGCTGAAAGGAAAGCCGGGAAAAAACTCACAAAACTTGAAGAATTACAAAAAGAGTACAGATAATCCATTATGTCTGAATATGAGCTTGAGCTATCCTCAGCTGCAAGGAGAGACTTAAAGTCTCTGCCATTAAGAGTCCAAAAAGATATAGCATTGAAGCACTTAACTCTTATAAAGGAAAACCCTTACCAGGCAGGCAAACCATTAGTCCTAAAACAAGCGAGGTTTTTCTATGAGTTGCATAGAGCCCCATCTTATCCATTGACGAATTACATTTTTGCCTGTTAATCTCTCGAAGCGCTGATTTAATAGTATGAATGCCTCGATCAGTCCCATCATAAAAC
>JAYWMQ010000024.1 GCA_035873375.1 Nitrospirota bacterium
AGCCCCCCCTGAAAAGGCCCTTTTTCAGGTCTCTTCACAGTAAGGTAGTCGAGGTTCCGGAGCTTGAGTTTGCAAGGCCCGGCATCCATGCATTTGAGGCCGTAATAGACCTTAACAAAATTTTTCGTGGAGAAGATAAATGAGTAATACCGTTTATTCGATCGGGCTTGGCCCGGGAAACCCCGAACTCCTGACGGTCAGGGCAAGAAGAATGCTTGAGGAGTCGGATATCGTAGTAGTGCCCCAGTCCGACGAGACCGGAAGGAGCGTGGCAAGAGATATTGTTCTCCATTACATAGACCCCTCAAGGATTCTGATGTATTACTTCCCGATGAACAATGACAGGGAGGACCTGGAGAGAAGATACACTGAACTGGCCCGGAAGATAAAGCAACTGACAGTGGAGGGTAAGAGGGTATCATATGTGACAATGGGGGATCCGACCATATTCAGCACATCAAATTATATTACCGAAAAACTGAAGGCAGTGGGAGTGGAGGTAAAGCATGTCCCTGGCATAAGCTCCATAAACGCTGCCTCAACAATGCTCGGCCTTCCCCTGTGCGTCAAGGGAGAACACTTTGGTGTCTATGAGATGCCGGGGGAGGTTGAAGAGGCAGTGAGGCTTATCAGGAGGCATCCGACCACGGTCTTTATGAAGGTAAACAGGAAACTGCCTGTGCTTGTTGAGGCTGTCAGGACAGCGGTGCCGGAGAGGGCTTATCTTGCCCGCAGGATAGGTCTTGACGAGGAGGTTTTTTATGATATGCTCAACTGTTCACCTCCGCCTGAGGCTGCGTATCTGTCGGTTGCAGTGATAAGGAGGGGGCAGTCAGCGGGATAGGAAGGGTTTTGGAGTAGAGATGTGAACGGTTGTTGGAAGCGCTATGATAGACTCTTCACTCATTCTCGATGGACATCGTGTCCATCTCCGAGGAAATTATCACGACTCACCATCCGGGTGAGACAAAAGTGATAATTAAAACCGTTCAGAGTCAATCATAGCGCTTCTTTCCAATGATTGAGGCTTTTTATCGCTATATCCGGGGTTATGTAAGTGTTACAGTATTTTATTGCCCAAGTTAAGAAGATGATATGAGAAAGGGGTTTACAACTGGTGCTGCTGCCACCGCAGCAGCAAAGGCAGCAGCAATACTGCTGGCCGGAGGTCAGGGCTTGGAAGGCAGGAGCCGGAGACTTACGGGATTTGTAGAGATTCAACTCCCTGACGGTAAAAAGGTCTGCCTTAAAATTCTTAACTCTGAACTCTTGACTCTGAACTCTTGACTCTGAACTCTGAACTCATAGCCCGGGCATCGGTTATCAAGGATGCAGGGGACGACCCTGATGTTACAAACGGGATGGAGATACGTGCAGAGGTAAAAAGCCTTGAACATACAGGGGATATAGTGATAAAAGGTGGTGAGGGTGTTGGTGTGGTAACAAAACCAGGCTTGCAGATCCCGGTGGGTGAGGCGGCAATTAACCCTGTGCCGAGAGTTATGATAACCCGGGCGGTGAGAGACGTGTTGCCAAAGGGCGGGATAGCGGTTGAGATATCAGTGCCCGGGGGCAGGGAGGTTGCAGGGAAGACCTTTAATCAGAGGCTGGGCATTGTGGGTGGAATATCTATAATCGGCACAACAGGCATAGTCGAGCCCATGAGTCTTGAGGCACTGAAGGCAACCATAAGGTGTGAGATAGACGTGGCGCGGGAGGAGATCAGAAGCGCTCCTTCCGCCCTTTTTCTTGCACCCGGCAAGATCGGAGAAAATGCCTTAAAAAGTCTTTTTGGTGATATAAGGGTTGTCCAGATGAGTAATTTTGTGGGGTTTGCACTTGAGTATGCCGGGGAAAAGGGTATAGATGATATTGTCATTGGCGGTCATCCTGGAAAGCTTGCCAAGATAATGATGGGCTATCTTGACACCCATTCAGGAAACTCTCCGCAGGCCACCGGGTTTGTAGCTGAATTCCTGGGTCTAAACAGTGAGTTTAATACTGTTGAGGAGATTATTCAATCAGTTAAAAAGGTTTCGGGTTCAGGGCAGACCTTTTTCGACCTTGCCGCAGGTATTGCAGAGGCGGTAAGGGAGAGGTTTGGGTTCAGGACGGTCGAGGTATGTCTCTTTGATATGAAGAAAGAGCTGACAGGTAGGGGGAAATGCACAGGATAACGGTAATAAGCGCAGGGCCGGGAGGCAGGGGATACATTACAGCCATTGCATTGCAGAAGGCAGGGCAATGCGATGTAATCATAGGCACAGAGCAGCAGCTCGCTACAGCAGGGCATACCCCCGGGCAGATCGTTTACAGGGAAAGCTCCATAGAGGGGATAATGAGACTGATAGAGCGGCACAGGGGCCGGCGTGTCGGGGTGCTCGTTACCGGGGATGCAGGGATTTACAGCCTTGCGCAGAAGATAATCGACAGATTCGGCAAAGAGGCAGTTGAGAAGATAATCCCCGGGGTATCAAGTATTCAGGTGGCCTTTGCAAGGGTCAAAGAGCCCTGGCTCAATGTGCGGGTCTTTTCATTTCATGGAAGACCGCTTGAAGGGCTTGAGGATATTTTAAGCTGCGACAGGGTGGCGGTTCTGTGTGACAGGGGGCATAATGCAAAGGCGGTGCTCTCTGCCCTGACAGGGCTGGGTCTCTTTGATGAAGCACGGAACATCTATGTATGCCGGGATCTGACGATGGAGGACGAACAGGTGTTGGAGGTCCGAAACCTTGAGGATATAGAGGGCATTGGGACAGGGAGAAGGGAGATTGTTCTGTTGATTAAAACCATTAATGCTGATTAAAACCACTGAGACACTGAGACACGGAGAAGAATAAAAATTTTTCACTTGCCATTTATCATTTTACAGGGTATTAAAATCCATTAAATATTCTGTGTCTCCGTGTCTCTGTGGTTTCAACCAGGATATTTAAATCATGAAGACAGCCGCAATAGCAATAACTGAAAAAGGTGCTGAGACGGCCCTTAAAATTGCCACAGCTACAGGGGCGGACCTGCACCTGTGGCAGGAATGTCTGAACGGGAAGGCGTTTGATGAGGTTGGAGACAAGGCCGTCACCTTTGAGAGCCTGTCAGCTCATGTAAGCAGGATATTTCATGAATACGAGGGGTTGATCTTTGTCATGTCTCTCGGCATAGTAAGCAGGGTTATAGCCCCAATGATAAAGAGCAAATATACAGACCCGGCCGTAGTGTGCCATGACGAGGTCGGCAGATTTGTGATAAGCATTCTCTCAGGTCATGAGGGTGGTGCAAACGGGCTTGCCTGCAGTGTGAGTTCAGTTACAGGGGCAGAGCCGGTTGTCACCACGGCAACAGAGGCAAACAGGCTATATACCTGCGGGGTTGGTTGCAGGAGGGGTGTCCGGGCAGAAGAGATAATAAAAGCCATTAAAGAGGCCTGCAAAATGGCCGGCATCTCAGTGGATGAAATAAGGTGTCTTGCCTCGGCATGGGTCAAGAGTGACGAGGCGGGGCTACTTGAGGCTGCCGGGAAACTCGGGCTCTATCTCAGGTTTATACCCGAGTGGATGATTAAGGAGTATTACGAAAAAGACCCGCAGGCTGAGAGGTCGGATTTTGTGCATGAAAGTATTGGGGTCTACGGTGTTTCAGAGCCATGTGCCATGGTATCGGGCAGGAACACGGTTTCTGTTTTGGGGAAGACAAGTTTTGGAGGAGTAACCGTTGCGATAGCAAGGGAGCGGCTTTTCAGGGATTTAATCAATATGGAAGTTAAAAAGGCAGGTGAGCTGGAAGGCAGGATTCTGCTCCTTGGCGGTACCACTGAGGCAACTGAGGTGGCCAGGGATCTGGCGAAAGAGGGTAAGGAGTTCTTTATAACCACTGCCACGGAATACGGCCGTGACCTCTTTGCAGAGAAGTTCGGCAGCAGGGTGATAAGGGAGAGGTTCAGTGAGGAGACCCTCCGTAAATTCATAGGGGAAAAGGGGATAGTGACGGTGATTGACTGTACTCATCCCTATGCAGGGCTCATTACCGGATTGGCAAAGAGGGTGTGTGAGGCAGAGGGGATAAAATACATATCGGGAATAAGGGATTTGGAACAGACGGTAACGATTGATTATGAAAAGATAAAGACAGTTGCTTCTGTTGAAGACGGAGCAAAAGAGGTTTTGGCGCTCGGGATCAAAAGGCCGCTTTTTACCACAGGAAGTAAAGACCTCTGTTTTACTAATATACTGAAGGGCAGGGATCTCTTTGTCCGGGTATTGCCGTATGAGGATTCTGTCAGGGCCTGTCTTGACGCCGGGGTGAGGAGGCAGCATATCATTGCCATACAGGGCCCCTTTTCCGCTGAATTAAATATTGCACTTATAAGGCAGTACGGTATAGACTGTCTGGTGACCAAGAGAACCGGCCGTGCGGGTGGTTTTTATGAGAAGATCGAGGCGGCAAGGGAGTGCGGAATATGGGTTGTGGTGGTTGAAAACAGCAAAATGACGGAGATGAGATAATGTCCAAGGTATATTTTGTAGGTGCAGGTCCCGGTGACCCTGAACTCATGACACTAAAGGGCAGGAGGCTTCTGGAGGAGGCTCAACTGGTCATATTCGCCGGAAGCCTTGTGAATCACGAGATCGTCAGGGGTTTAAGTGCCGAGGTACATGATTCCTCAGGCATGTCCCTTGATGAGATAATAGACCGTATAAACCGGGCTGTCAAGGAAGGCAGATCAGTAGTCAGGCTGCACACGGGTGATCCCGCTTTCTACAGTGCCATATCAGAGCAGATAGAGAGGCTGCGGGCGCTGGACATAGAGTATGAGGTTGTCCCCGGCGTATCTTCCGCCAGCGCAGGGGCTGCTGTTCTTGGACAGGAGCTGACAATACCCGAGGTGAGCCAGACCGTTATCTTTACGCGGCTTGAGGGGAGGACCCCCGTGCCTGAGACAGAGAGGCTGAGGGACCTTGCTGCACACAGGACAACAATGGTGATATTTTTGAGTGTCTCCATGATAGAGCGGGTAAGGGAGGAGCTGCTGCACGGCTATTCCGGGGATACGCCGGTTGCAGTAGTTGAAAAGGCGTCCTGGCCTGAAGAGAGGGTTTTTCATGGCACTCTCGGTGAGATTGTTAAGATAGTTAATGATGCGGGCATTAAAAAAACGGCCCTGATCTTTGTCGGAGATGCCCTCAGGGCATCCAGGAATACCACAGGCAGGGAATCAAGGTTGTATAATAAGGACTTCAGTCATGAATACAGGAAATAAAGGCAGGCTTTCTGTTGTGGGGATAGGCCCCGGAGACCCGGATCACATCACTCCCGCCGCACTCAGGGCGATCAGGGACTCTGAAGTGATCGTGGGATATACAACCTATATCGACCTGATAAGGGGGTTGATCAAAGATAAGGAGATTATTACTGCGGGCATGACCCGGGAGGTTCAGAGGTGCAGGAAGGCCATAGAGGCCGCCTCTCAAGGCAGGACAGTTGCCGTGATATGCAGTGGTGACCCCGGGATTTACGCCATGGCCGGGCTGGTGTTTGAGTTGATTGAAAAAGGGCTGCAGGTTGAAGGCGGCAGTTCAGATCAGGAGTTGGCCCCGGAAACCGGTACTGCGGAATTTGATGTTGAAGTCATCCCCGGAATACCTGCGCTGTCGTCATGTGCCTCAAGACTCGGAGCCCCGCTGATGCATGATTTTGCCTCAATAAGCCTGTCGGACAGGCTTACTCCCTGGGATAAGATCGAGAGCAGACTCCATGCCGCAGCAGGGGCGGACTTTGTCATTGTGATCTATAACCCAAAGAGCAGGGGCAGAAAGGACCACCTTGAGAGGGCAATCGGAATTATTGCCAGGCACAGAAATAGTGATACACCTGTAGGGATTGTAAAGGCTGCCATGAGGGAAGAGGAGAAGATAATTATCACCACCCTCGGCAGTGTGCCATTTGAGGAGGTTGACATGCAGAGCACGGTTATTATTGGAAACAACAGGACCTTTATCCGGGATGGCCGTATTGTGACCCCGAGAGGGTATGGGGATAAGTATGAGTTGTGAAGAGAGAGTTAGGGAGTTCAGGAGTTGAGGGCGCAAAGCGCATAGTGCAAAGCGTGTAGAACACGGGACTTCTCTCTCTTTGTCTTTAACGCTTTGCTCCATGCGCTTTGCATCTTTAAAAAGGTAATCGAGAGGCAAAAGAAAAGATTTTGAGCTTTACAAGGTCTTCTCAATAGACTCAAGACAGGGATTTGCAAGGAGTGAAACGGAACGCTGAGCTATTAAGATAAATCTAAATAAACAGGAGGCAGGTGAATGACTCAGATTGAAGTTGCAGGAAGAGGAGAAATTACAGAAGAGATTAAAAAAGTCGCATCTGAGGAAGGCATAGATGCAGAAGTTATAAAAAGGAGGGTCTCAGGTGGCCGGATAGTAATCCCTGCCAATAAAAACCGTTCCACCCGGGTTGTGGGTATCGGCAAGGGGCTGAGGACCAAGGTGAATGCATCCATCGGGACATCAACAGACATTGCAGATATCAATATGGAGGTTGAAAAGGCAAGGGTTGCTGAAAAATATGGTGCTGACACACTCATGGACCTGAGCGTAGGCGGTGATATAGCAGGGATAAGAGGCGCTGTGATGGATGCAGTAACCCTGCCGATCGGGACAGTGCCGCTTTACGAGGCCTTTTCCATGGCAATTGAAAAATACGGGGCTGCCGTAGAGATGCCGGCAGAGCTGCTCTTTGAGATTATGGAAAAGCAGTGCGAGGAAGGGGTTGCCTTTATGGCAATACACTGCGGCATTAACAGAAGGACTGTCGAGATGCTGCGCAAACAGCATTACCGGTACGGCGGACTCGTCTCAAAGGGCGGTTCATACATGGTTGCATGGATGGAACATAACAACATGGAAAACCCCCTTTACGAACACTTTGACCGGGTGGTGGAGATAATGAAAAAACACGATGTGGTACTGAGCCTCGGGAACGGTTTCAGGGCAGGCGCCATCCATGACTCTACAGACAGGGTACAGATTCAGGAACTGCTTATAAACTGCGAACTTGCCGAGACCGGCAGGGAGATGGGATGCCAGACAATGGTTGAAGGACCGGGGCATATCCCGATAGACGAGATAGAGGCAAACATCATCCTGCAGAAGAGGATGTCCGGAGAGGCCCCTTTTTACATGCTCGGGCCGATAACAACAGACGTGGCCCCGGGATACGACCATATTACCTCTGCCATAGGCGCGGCCCTCTCCTCTGCCTATGGAACAGACTTCATCTGTTATGTCACCCCCTCGGAGCACCTCGGTCTTCCCTATCCTGAAGATGTGAGGGAGGGCGTGATGGCGGCAAGGATAGCTGCCCACATAGGTGACATGGTCAAGTATAAGCAGAAGGACAGGGATAAAGAGATGTCGAGGGCGAGGAGGGACATGGACTGGCAGAAGCAGTTTTCACTCGCAATTGACCCTGAAAGGGCTCAGGAGATAAAGGCAAAGCGTGGAAACGGTGATTCCAATACCTGCACTATGTGCGGCAGTTTCTGCGCGAATAAAATATTGAGCGGTATGTTTGAAGAGGACAAGAAGGGCTCTGACAAGGAATAGAAGGAAGGGTGAATAATAAGGGTTCACCCCTGCAAAGGAGTGACATGATTAACCCTGAACGGTTTTAAGTATCACAAAGGCTTCACATAGATGGTGAAGCCTTTGTGATACTTACCTCGGAGTCCCGACTGGAAGTCGGGACGAGAATGAGTGAAGGGTTAATCATGTCACTCCTTAAAACCTCTTATCACTGTATCCGGGTAGTATATCTTAAAACAAAACCTCGCAGGTGATACCTTCCCTTTCAAAGGAACGCCTTAAATCCTTCCCCTTCCGGATAAAGAACTCTTCCTTCATTGCCCACTCCATCCCGTGCTTTCTGTAAACCCAATCAGCATAGTGATAATTCATCCTGTCAATGAGTACATAATCGACTTTTCCTTTTAATCTTTCAACCAGCCCATCAGCCTTGGGAAGGATTGGCGCTATCATGGCAAATGTCTTTACCTCTTCCGAGTGTAATACGGCAAGAGCCTTGATCCTCTCTTCAACCGGCGGCGCCTTTGGCTCGAAAATCGTTCTTACCTTCTCATCCACTGTTGTCACGGTAAAGCCAACCTCAAGCTTTTGTGACCTCTTCAGCAAATCCAGGTCCCGCAGAACCAGGGAAGACTTGGTCTGAATTGTCACAGGCCAGTCATTTTCTATCAGGATCTCAAGACATCTTCGTGTCAATTTATACCTGCCTTCCAAGGGTTGATAAGGATCACATACACCGCTTATCCACACCCTTGCAGCCTTCTTCCTCTTTATCTCTTTCCTCAGCAGCTCAGGCGCATTGATCTTCACATCCACAAACTCCCCCCATCCTTCACTGTGGCCTGAAAACCTCTTCATGAACCTTGCATAGCAGTAGGTACAGCCATACTGGCAACCAGTGTAGGGGTTCAGAGTATAATCAAAGACCTTTGATTTCGAGAGGATGTTTTTGGCCAGGATTTCTCTTGTCTTCATCATACAGTAGCGTCCGGTAAAAAGGAATTAACGAAGATTTCTCGCCTATGGCTCGAAGTGACAGTTTTCACACAGTTTGCTGCGCTTTGTTATGCCACTATAAGTGCGGATTAAATATTCGCTGATAACTGACACGGCAATGCCCACTCCCTTTGAGTTCCAGTGTGTGTCATAGTTATTATAAATACCTGATGATTTATTAGCTCTGAAAATGCCTACAAGATTTATTGTTTTTACTCCCTCATTTTGCAAACGATCGGTCAGTAGATTAATATAATTTTTTGTGAATTCGTCAATATTGCTACCATAAATAGTTTGTTTCGCAGGTATGGCTATAAATATATATTCCATACCTCGAGCATTAATATCTTCCTTTCTGCTCACTATTGATTGAACTGCACTGTCCAGATCATGTTCATTAAACCTGTGGTTCATAAATCTATATTCCTCCTCAGCATTAAATAAGTAAACAAACATATCATTTATCAGGGGTCACTGCTGTCCAAGATATTCTAAAACCGAGAATCCCACCCTTATAAAATAAGGCTTTCGGACAGGCAAATTCCTATTTTCAAAATCAGGTTACCCCTTTTGTTCATTGTCTCTCCCATTATGCTGTCCAAATCTGTATCATTAAGGCATTTGCCGATGTTCCTACAAAGGTCTTTATCTTTAAATTCTGCTTTATCGTCTTAAAAAATATCTCTATCTGCCACCTGTCCTTATATATGGAGGCTATTGTCGTTGAACCAAACTCGTGATGATTTGTCAGCAATACAATCACTTGTTTGTTTTCCTCATCCCAGACCTCTATCCGCCTTAACTGATATGGATAGTTCTTCCTGGCAGTATGCCCTGAAAACTCTACCACCTCGTCCTTTAATATCCTCCGCTTTTTCGGCAAAACTCTGTCCTCGACAACTCTATAATCTGCGTTTTTCTTCAGCCTTGTTACAAAATATACTCCCTCTTCTGTCCACTTTCTGAATAGTGCATAGGTTGGTCTATATATCCCCTGTCCATTACCACTATAGAACCCCCTGGAAATGACAATCCCCTTGCTATATTCACCTCATGTACTTTCCCTTCCGTTATATGTGCAAATACCGGCAGATATCCTTCATGGTCTAACAGTAAATGCAGTTTTACGGCACCCCTTCGTTTGTCTGAACTTTGCCCAATCAAATAAACCGGCACATAACTCTATTACTGTTGCATCAAGGCTGAACTGCTTGTTCTTAAATCGAAACTCCTTCTTTCCAGCTGCTACCTTTTCGCATTTCTCTAACATCTGATAAAATATCTTCTCATATAACTGCCCCGGCCTGTGCTCATTGGCATATGATAGCGTTGAACGCTTTGGTGCTCTATTTAGCCCCAGATGTTTCAATTTCCCAAAACAGCTTGCCAATCCTCCACATATCTCCCTCAATGAATGTGCCTGCCCTATTTGACAGAACAGCATTCCTACAAACTGCTGCCAACACGTAAAACCCTTTGCTCCCTCCTTTCAATCTTCATTTTGGACAGATGTGATTTCTGATATAGTTTTCAAGTGTGCAACTACGTGAAGTTGTAATCTATCACTCGTAAAAACAAAAAAATGCCCATCCGCACACATCGGGATGGGCATTTTGAGGCTTTACATGATTGACTCTTATTTCATCTTTTTTCTTGCAAATGCAAGTCCAACCAGACCAGAACCGATAAGAAGCAAAGTGCCTGGCTCAGGTACTCTTTCGGTTGTCCCGTAAGTTCCTTCGAAATTATCTATGATGTAACGACCGTAATCAGATGTGAAATTAAATGTAGCATAAGACGCCGTACCTAAAAAGCTTAAACTGATATAGCCTTCCGGGTATGTGCTAGTGCCATAAGAAGTAGCTGTATATAACCCTGTTACAGTAGTCGAAGCAAGCAATGTGTCAGTGGAATCATAGATATAGAAAGAAGCTGTGTCATCTTCGTTATATGAATCTAAGGCAAACCCAAAGCTCAAAGAATCTTCAGCTCCGACTATAAAATCGACTCGGAGATCAGTTGAAAGCAAGCTAGTACCTTCAAGACCAGGTTCATCAATATAGGTCATATTTGTCCCCGGACCTACAGTATTAAAACCATAGGGATCGGTAGTAGTAAAGATAACATCGTCTAAGCTATCACCGTCACCATCGAAAGAGTAACTGGTCGCTCCAGTGATAAGGTCATCAAATGTTATGATAGCTGCGTGGGATACCCCAACAAAGGCAACCGTTAGCATCCATACCATAGTCAGCACAACGATAAACAGCAACTTATCCTTATTCATTGCTTGTACCTCCTTTTTTTGATTCTTGTTCTTACAAGGTGATTCCTTACCTCCTTATTTATTTTTTCTTCGACTTTAAGCTCTTGCAGGAGATATGCCAGCCTTAGCGGCATCCTTGTAACAGATTGAATTCAAAAGGAAATAACCGCATTACGGTTCTTTGCCGATATTAGGATTGTTTGCTTTTAGTGCAAAAAAACCCGACAATATTCCTGCTAAGCAATAGCAAACATAAATAAGAACTAAAGCAGCCTAATGGATAAAGCTTTAATTTTAAAGAATATCTAATTAAAACCTTTCGACAAACAGGAATCACATTGTAAACTGTAAAAAGTATTTCTGATGTAAGGGATTCCGACATGATGCTACTATGAACCTGTCTTGATGAAAAAGGAAGACGTTTTCTTTTTTGGATGGTTTATTTATTTCTGAAAGAAGAAATCCACCTGTTTAGCTGGTTAGCATACATTTTGTATTGAAGCATTTTACTTCATTTTATTCGAATCGTTCTTTTACTTCTTTAATAAAGCTTAAGTGAGTACCAGCCAATCCTAAATCTACTCCCAAACAAATGAGAATTTAAAGACTATTTCTCCTTCGGGAATTGAAGAAAGTTCAGCCCTTGAATCGTGAAGCAACATCCTCAAAGGAAAACTTTCCCGACATCAAACATTTACTCCTTTGCTTGCAATTGTTGGCTGAAACCCTGATAAGATAGAACGCCGGGAATACAGGAGCGGGCTCTTTATGAGCTCAAGCCACCGGTGAAAGGCAGTTACGATATTCTTTAATAATTCAGGAGGGTTTAAAGCTAACGATTGAGGACAAGACTGTTGTTGAGTATTTCAAGGTAGCGGATATTACTCTTGCCGAATGGGGAAGAAAAGAGATATCCATTGCCGAAACCGAGATGCCCGGATTAATAGCGCTTCTCAGGAATACAGACAGGAGAAGCCACTTAATGGAGTCTGACTTCAACTTTTACCCCTTTGTATCTATGGCAAACAGAGTAATGTCTATCAGCTAAGACTACAGCTTTTTCTCTTACGTCTTTTGAAAATGGCATGGTTTTCTTTTATACGCTAACACTGGGACAAGTGACTGGCAGGCCTGCGGAATGCCAGTCCGTCTTAATGCCATTGTTATTTTAATCTCTTTTTCCACACTTCTTAATTGTACCCATCCTTTCTTCAACAATTCCTAATAGTTCTATCTTTAATTGGGATTTCCATTACCTTCTCAATATACCCTCTAAGCCAAATGAGTTTGTCATGTTCAAGTGGGGCTTCGAGCATCCAACTATCCTGAAATGAAACAGGGTCGTCAATGATATCCTGGATAAAATCCTTCATGCCTTTCAGATAGTCTTCTTCGTTTTTATATTTTCCTGATAATGCGCCAAGTTCTGTTTCTAAAAAAGGACTGATTTGAATTGCTCTTTTGATTATCCTGAATGCTTCTTCACTTAAGTCATCAGTATCCATATTGTATTATCCCCAAAATATCCTGGCGGAATCTTTTGTTCACAATATTCAGAAACAACCTTTTCTATCTTTTTTATTTCAAATTCTGTGAGTGGCATAGAAAACCTTTCTTAATTTTTCAGGGTAACATCTACCCGGATATTTTATCATATTCAAACCAGCTTTTCAGCCAGGGAATTAATTTTCGCATACACACGTTCAGGTAACTTTGGATGGGGTTCCTTGCTGATTAAACCCGTAAATAGTGTGCCAACCGGACTCGCTCCTGTAGTTTGAGCAGTCATTTTGAGTTGTTTATGAGTCTCATGAAACCAGCGCCCAACAATCCCGGGGGCTGCACATGAAGAAAGAAGTACCGCTCTCTTCTTTGGCACCTTTGCCTTTCGAAGCCTGGGGCTATTCATCTCCCATGGCCAATAGGCATAAACAACCAACCTCTCCATAAAGCGTTTAAAGATGGCGGTGACTGTGCCGAAGTTGGTGGGTGAGGCAAGAATATAAGCATCTGCCCTCTCAATTTTATCAATCAAATCCTGCATTCCATCATGCTGTATACACTCACCCGGCGTATCACCGGGTTTTTGGGTACACACCCGGCAGTTAAGACAAAACTCAATAGGGTATTCACGCAGAAAGATAAGCTCGACCTCTGCACCGGCTGTCTCTACGGCCTGAACCATGGCCCCGACAGTTTGATCGGTAATGCCATTGTTTCGATACGAACCGTTAATCGCAAGTATTCTCACCATGGGTTCCCCTTACTTCCGCAAAAAGACAACTTTATCTTCAAGAGATATAAACAAGATACCACAAGGCGCCGACAATGGCAACAGAACTTTTAGGGGTCAAGAACTTTTAGGGGTCAGGTCTCAACATTCAACATTTCTCATTATCATTGCCACTTCTGACATTTTCTTTCCAGTTTCCTGTGGGTATCAACTACTCTCAAATGATGATCGAACCTTGACTGTAGTTAGATATTAGATATCGAATGTTGAATGTTGAGACCTGACCCCTTTTTTATTTCTTTTTAGGGTTAGCCTTTTTGGTCTTCCCTACAGCAGGCTTCGTCTTTTTTGTTGCGGTTTTTGCCGGTTTTCCTTTTGTTTTTGATTTTGTTTTTGCCCGTGCCTTCTTTGGTGCCGGGGTCTCTTCAACATCGAGATCAATACCAAATATCTCCGACAGATCAGAATCAGCCATAACCTTCGGGCTTTTCTTCCTGGCCTTTTTGAGCATTTCACTCGTCTTGTCTTTAACTGCTCCGGAGACTAAATCATTCACCTCTACACCCCTTAAGGTGAAAACAGTTCAGGTTCCAAATCCAGTCTGGCCCCGATTCCATATAACGTGGCTGCAACATGCTTGCACATATCGGCCCAGTCAGGGCAACTGCAGTCAAAGGAAATTTCTTTAGGTGCAGGGAAGAGGCCTGTTTTTGTATCGGTAAATATATTTGATAACGATTCAGGAAACTTGCCATTCATAAGCTCCTGCAGGGAATCAAATTCCCCCTGACAGGCCTTCTTGATATTTCCCCAGATTTTCTTCTTCAGGGTCTTTATCTCAATCCGGATTTCATAGGGGCTGAAATCCGTCCCCTGCACCAGGGATTCGACGAGTCCGGGTTTTATCTGCAGGTCCAGCACTGCGCCATTGCGGACATAGCTCCTGCCACGTTCAATCCGGTTGCTATAATCGGCATAGCATTCCAGATTACTGTTCCAGGACTTTCCCCACCACGTTCCGGCCAGGGCTCTGCCTTCAATGATAACCGGCTTGATGTTCGGATTTTTCTTGCGAAGTGCCTTTAGATTTTTTTCCGCCCTTGCCCGTTTTTCAGCAACGGTTACATAAGGGGCAAAAGATCTCCAGTAAGACATAATCATTCCTCCTGTTGTCAATAATTAAAGGCTGAGTTTAAATAAATCCAGTATCTTTTCGTTATCCATTTCCGTAATCCAGTTTTCGCTTGAACTCCGGAGCACATTTTCGGACATGGCGCTCTTTTCTTCCAGCATCATGTCGATCTTCTCTTCCACAGTCCCCTTTGTTATAAACTTGTGGACAATCACTTTTTTTGTCTGCTCGATACGAAAAACCCTGTCTGTAGCCTGGTTCTCAACTGCCGGGTTCCACCACCTGTCAAAGTGGATAACATGATTGGCCTCCGTCAGGTTAAGCCCTACCCCCCCGGCCTTCACTGACAGGATAAAGAAAGGAACATACTCATTGCTTTGAAACCGTTCGATAATCTTCTTCCTCCGGGAAACAGGGATACCGCCGTGCAGGATTAATCCCTCCCGGTTAAAAATGGTTTTAAGAAAATCATGAAGGGCATTGGTGATCTCTTTAAACTGCGTAAAGATCAGTACCTTCTCCCTCTTTTCGAATATGGTCTCGCAGATATCCCTTAACCTCTGGAATTTTCCGCTGTCCTGTTCATTATAGTCCTTGTTGTCAAGATACTGCCCGGGGTGGTTGCATATCTGTTTAAACTTCATGAGTGACGACAGTATTATGCCTTTACGCTGTATGCCGTCTGATTCCTCCAGTGCCCTGCCGATATCGTCAACCAACCTCTTATATAAAAGGACCTGTTTTCTGCTTAAATCTGCATAGGTCTTCATCTCTATCTTGTCCGGCAAATCAGAGATAATGGATTTGTCGGTCTTCAGGCGTCTGAGGAGATAGGGGCTGATGACATCTTTCAAACGGCCGTATTTGTCGGGATGGTCGCTCAGCCCTTTTGTGTATTCTGCAAATTCGCGTATATTGCCCAACAGACCGGGATTAATAAAATCATACAGGGACCAGAGGTCGGACAGCCTGTTCTCTATGGGTGTTCCGGTAAGAATAATCCGGTTAAAGGATTTCAATTGCTTGACTGCCCTGCTCTGCTTTGTACCGGGATTCTTTATAGCCTGGGCCTCGTCCAGAATGACATAATACCAATCGGAAGATTTCAGGGAGTCGTATTTCTGAATAAGGGCATAGGTCGTAATGACAAGGTCGTACTTATTACTGAATGTATCCTCCTTGAGTATCTTCCTGCTCTCCGGATTAACACCGGGATGGGCAATAAAGAATTTTAAAGACGGGGCAAAGCGCTTTATCTCATTCTGCCAGTTTGACAACAGGGAGGCTGGAACGATGAGAAGACTGCAGCCGGCCTTCTTTTTCTTCAATAACGTTAGAAACGCAAGGACCTGAATTGTCTTGCCCAAACCCATGTCATCGGCCAGACAGGCCCCGAACCTCAGAGAATGGAGGAAATGCAGCCAGTTCAATCCCTTCTGCTGGTACTCCCGCAGAACGCCCCTAAACTCCCTGCCGGGACGGATGGATCTGATCATCCGGGGCTGTCTCAACTTTTCAATTACAGAGGCAAGCCACTCTCCGTTTGAAACCTCTACAAGGCTGTTTTTTGAAGGATCATCGAAGAGGGCCCTGGCCCCCATTTGCACACTCATGACATCCCTGAACGTCAACCCCATGGACTCTGCCTGCCTGGCCTGCTCAAAGGCCTTGAGTGCCTGCCTGAGTTTCCGGTGATCCACCTCTACCCATTTACCCTTGATATAGGCCAACCCCTCGGATTCAGCGAGAATCCTGCGCACTTCCTCCTCGCTTATAACCGAATCCCCGAGAAGCAGTTGTGCGTTAAAATTTAAGACAGAATCCATGCCGAGATGGGATGGAGGTGCCTTTCCAACCGTTATATTGACCCTGAGAGGGGTCCCGGTCCCTTTCCACCAGTTTGGAATCCGGCATAAAATCCCGCAGTTCTCATAAAAGGCAACCTCCCTGAGGAATTGATACGCCTCTTTTGACGTCCATGACAGGGGATGAAAAATCTCTCCGGAATCCAGAAGCCCGGCAATGAGACTGCTCTCCCTGGCGGCTAAATGAACAGTGGCCAGAAGGTCCAGGAGTTTGCGGCTGTCATGGTCATACTCTTCCAATGCGTATCTGAGCGGGAGGTGCCTGGATTCACCCTTTTTATTAAGGCCCGTTGAGTATGTTGCAAGAAAGGCAAAGGGAAAGTCCTCACTCCTCCTGTTTTCCACAAGATGGAAATAGACCCGACCGACAAGATGGATATCCGGACTGTAATTCTTGATGAAACCTTCGACTGTCCCCTTATGTTTTCTTATTTCCTGCTGAAATCCGGAGTTTAATCCTTTCCATAATGCCTTGAGAAGGACCTCATCAAGGTATTCCCCGCCGGTCATGAACGGGGCTCTGCTCAGGGTTTTCATTATGTCATTCTTTTCAAGGGGAACTACGACCTTGTCCCGTATGAGTTCAAGGTCAGGGGTGTGGCTTAACTTTTGAGCAAAAAGATGAGAAAAGTCTCTCAGAAACCCGAGAGAAGGAGAGAGGTGCACTGTCTGGTCGCAAAACCCCAGAAAGAGTATGCAGGAGGAAGTATCTTCCTGAAACCGTTTAAAGATTTCCTTCTGTAATATGCGAGTGCTTTTACTGATTTTATCCCGTGGGTCAACCCATTCCAGCTGGATTGTGCCATTTGGCAGGATAACAGCAACGAGTTCCTGATCCATTAAGTAGCCGTATTGTTAATTTGATTTTATTCTGTAGATAGTAATGCGCCATCATTTATACCTGATGCGCTTGTGATTATGCTGTTTATCTTACTACAGGTCCTTCTATAATTGTCAAATGATGACTGATCCACCCCGTCACCCCCCCCTCAGAAATACAGCCGTATCGATGTAAAGTATATATCTGGATACATACCGAACTCTGATTTGATCTCCCTTTCCACCACCCCTGAAACCTCGTTTATACGCGTCTCCGGTTTGCGGCCGGTGCTGATAAAGGCCCCCGCGTCAATATAGACGTCCTCGGCAAAGTTGAATTCAAACAGGGCTGAAAGGTATGCCGAGAGGTCCACGGCATTCAGCAGGGCCCGGGCAGTGAGGTTAAGGAGCGGCGTAATCTCATAGGCAAGGCCCGGGGCAATGTAGTGCCTGCCAGCAAGGTAGACAGCGCCTTCGGTATAGGCAATTCCGGCAAAAGCCTCCGGATATTCTTCAGGCCTGCCCCTGCCTGCCCCGTTAAAGTGATACTCGATAAAGCCATACAGGCCCTTGCCGAAATTATAATCAAGGCCTGTGGAAAGCCTGAAATAGTCTTCCTCAGGAGTGTAGTCAGCAGTTGCACCGGCAAAGGTATATGCAGCCTCCAGCCAGTATCCGGCGCCACCTATTGAGCGGGCAATATCAAGGCCGAGGAGCAGGTTTTCCTTGAAGATAATCGTTATAAACGTCAGGTCAGTCTTGAGGAGATAGTTTCTTGAGCGTAAAAAGAGGGCACTCTCTGAGGCCCTGAATTTATCACCAAAAACGATGCCGCCGTCTAATTCCCCCATCTCTCCAACCGGCATTTTCGCCCTTATTGCATCAACCCCGATCCGTTCCTCCTGGTTAAGCACTTCATAGGCATAAGGGGCAAGCACATCAGTAGGGTTTATAACACGGGCTGAACCAAAGGCAACAGGCTGGCGGCCGAGATAAAGGTCGGCAGCAGGCAGATTAAGCGTGATAAAGGCGCGGTCAAGGTTTTGGGTGACCATGAATGAACTTTTCAAATCCTCTCTCCGCGGGTAGAGTCTCTCCCCCAGGTCAAATGCTCGGTATGAATAGGGCTCAGGCCTTGGCAGCGAAGCATACAGAAGATCACCTTCCATCGGCTGGACGGTCGGGGTTATCTCATAGGCAAGCTCTGCCGAAAGCCGGTCATGGGGCTGATAAAGGAGGTCCAGCCTTAAAACATTAAAAGCCCCTCCATCTAAATCACTATCTGCCTCCCCGGCACTACCGGTATCAGTCACGGTAAAAAAACCCTTCAGGTAGCCGCTTATCCTTATATCTTTTTCTTCTCCGTATACCGGGCCTGTCAGAATGGAGATGGCAAAAAAGACAAGAAAACCAATAGCCCGCTTTTTAAGCTTCAATTACCCTCCCCGGCTTCCTGGCTGATCGCTCTCGATTTGTCCGTCCTTCAGCATAATGAGTCTTCTCGACTTCTCCATGATCATGCGGTCATGGGTGGAGAAGATAAAGGTCATACCGCTCTTTTCATTCAAATTACTCATCATGTCAAGCAGGGCAGCGCCGGTTGCTGAATCAAGGTTGGCAGTCGGCTCGTCAGCAAGGATAATATCAGGCCTGGAAACCATAGCCCTTGCAACAGCCACACGCTGCTGCTGTCCGCCGGAGAGCTGTATGGGCAGCCGCTTGTCCATGCCCTCAAGACCGACCTCTCTCAAGATGGCCTTTACACGCTGACTCCTCTCCTGCTCAGAAACCCCCTGCAGGAGCATAACGTACTCGACATTTTCCTTTACTGTCAGCACCGGGATAAGATTGTAGGACTGAAAAATAAAACCGATATGGTCACGCCTGAAGTCGGAAAGCTCATTTCCGCTCATCTCATTAATCGGTCTGCCCGAGAGAATCACACGGCCTGATGAAGGGGTATCGAGTCCGCCGATGATATTCAGAAGGGTTGTCTTGCCGGAGCCTGACGGACCTGCAATTGCAGTAAACTCCCCCCTCTTTATGCTCAGGCTTAAGGATTTCAGCGCCCTTACCTCAACCTCGCCGCTTCGGTAAGTCCTGGAGACGTTTTCCACCCTGATTACCTCTTTTTCGTTATCTGTCATACACATCTCCTCAGAAACTCCTTTTCATTGCCTTTGCCGGTGTGAGCCTGGCAGCATAGTATGCCGGGTAAAGAGCGGCAACAAGCGTAAAAAAGAACACATATAGCGGATTCAGTAAATACTGCCGGACATTCATTACAGGATAAATAAGCTCGTTTATGGTTGTACCGGCAAACTCTATACCCCTGTAATCTATCCCGTAAACAGAGAAGAGCCAGCTGAAGAAAAATCCGGTTGCACTGCCGATAATAATGCTGATTATTGCAAGACAGCCCCCTTCCAGAAGGATCATAAGTGCCATTCTGAGGGGTCTTGTGCCTATGGCGCGCAGCACCCCAAACTCAAACATCCTCTCATAAAGGGACATAAAGAGTGTGTTCATTATGGTAAGTCCGACTATGCCGAAGATTATGGTGGCGGTTATTACCTTTGAAAGGGTGGACATCTCCAGGACGGCCTCCATCTGGGGCATAATGTCTTTCCAGCCGATGGCCTCGTTGCCGTACCGGGAATATTTATTCCAGAAACCAAGAGAGCGGTTTCCGGCATCCTCGAGATTATGAAAACGCAATGCTATCTCATGTACGCCCTGTCCCAGACCGAGTATTTCCTGCGATTTCTTCAACCCTATAAAGGCCACTGCACTGTCCAGCTCCTGAATGCCGAAGCGAAATATACCGCTCACCCTCAGCATCTCCTGCGATAAATCACCCGTCCCTGCCTGGGCCACTGTAACAACCACACGGTCGCCGACTCCCACCTCAAGCACCTCGGCAGTCTTTGAGCCGATGAGTATCTGCTGCGTATTACTGCCCCCAAGGTATCTCCCCTCTGTTATGGCCTCATCTATTTTGGATATATCACGCTCCTGTGCCGGATCAATGCCATAGAGCATAATGGATGCGACATTCGCCGCTGACGCAAGCATGGCAAACGATTCTGTACGCAGGGAGAAAGCCTGAATCCTCTCCTCCTTCTTCAGGCCATCTTCAACCCACTGAAGGTTATTAACGGTCTTTTCAACCTCAAGCGTATCTCTGAACCCCCGGGCATGTATCTGTCCCTGGCCGGCAAACGTGTCAGTGGAGGTCCTGATCATGCTTTCATTTATGCCCGTCATAAAGGCATCCCCAAAAATCATCACCGCCAGTCCAATGCCGATGGCAATACCGGAAAGGATCGTCCTTCTTGTATTACGGAAAATATTCCGCCATGCAAGCTTTAAAAGGATCACGGCTTTCTCCACATATTCAAATTGACCTCATGGCCTTGACCGGCTCTACCCTTGCAGCACGTATTGCCGGGAAAACACTCACCACAAGGGCCGTTAACACTGTCACTACAGCAGGCAGGATGATGGACTTGAGTGAAACCATACCCACCATTTTTTCAAATACAATACCCCCGTATTCAATCGGAATTGGATAACTTATGCCGTATATGGAGAGGAGATAATTGCCAAGCACACCAAAAACCCCGCCAAGCATGACGCCGAAAACCGAGAGCACTCCTGTTTCAATAATGATAAGCAGAAAGACCTTTACGGGTCTTGTGCCGAGTGCCCGCAAGAGGCCGAACTCATGGGTGCGTTCCAGGATGGTCATGAGCACGGTATTAAGAACCCCGACGGCAACGATAATCATGATAATCAGAAGCGATATATACGTGCCCTTTACGTCCGCCTGCATTGCCTGATAAAACTGCTTCTCCACCACCTGCCAGGGCTCAACATCAAGTGAGGGGTCATTAAGCCTTGTTCTAATCAGAGCGGCAACCTCCCTTGATTTCCTCTGATCGGTAAGGACAACGGCTATTTCGTGTATACGATCATCAAGAACAAGGAATTCCTGGGCAGTCTTAATATGCATATAACAATTCATCCGCTCAGAGGTATCCCTGGCAGAACCTGCAAAGCCAACAATATTAAAGAGGTCATTTGCGATTGAACCGTCGGCGCCCTGTGAGATGAGCACAAGTTCATCGCCTATATCTGCATTTAAAATCCTTGCAAGCCCGCTGCCGATGACAACCTCCCTGAGTGGCGTGCCGGAGATGAATCTCCCTCTCCTTACCTTCTCCCTGAGCCGCGTTGTCCGGGCTTCCCTTTCGGGGTCTATGCCTATAATCCTGACTCCCGTGGTCTTTGTGCCGATAAAGGCAAGGGCCGGTGAATAAAGACGCGGAGCCCATGCCTGCACCTCGGGGACAGCCTCAATCTTTGCACCCAGGGCCTCATAGTTACTGATGGTCTTGTAGAGAGAGCGCCTGTCGAGATATCCCTTCCTGTGGATCTGTATATGCCCTGTATGGTCTCTTGTGAACATATCAATGATGCTGGAGTAAGTGCCGTCTGAAACACCGATAGACAGGGAGAAGAGGAAGTAACCGCCCGCCATCATGATGATGGTCAGGAGGGAGCGCCGCTTCTGCCTGAAGACATTCCTGAAGGCTATCTTTAAAATAATCATCCTTCACCTCCTCTTCCTCTGGAGGTTACGGAGTGTAAAGGTTTCCCTGTCCGGTTTTATATTGAAGCGTACGTCAATATACCGGATAATGGTCTTATGCCCTTCCTTGTTCAACGGCGTCATCTCGAGGACTGCAGGCAGTTTCCGGTCACCGAACAGCCTGATATCCTTATATTCCATGACGCGCATCTTTCTGCCCTTTTCGTCAAAATAGACCAGTCTTACCGGAATATAGTCATCCTTGCGCACTGTTACTATTATCCTGCCCCAGACACTTGGTGTATCCCTCTTCGGTATCAGTTCGATATGGTAATGGTCTTTATCTGCCCCTTCAGGGTTGATCAGCCTCGCACTGTAATCCCTCAATAATGAGCTCTCCTTTACAAGGTCGTCGTTGGTAAAATCAGACCCCATCCAGGAACCCATCATCATTGAAGGCGGAACCTTCATAACCTTGTTGATCTTTGGAAAATAGTTCCACATTTCGCTCCCGATGCGGAGGGTTGCAATGCCTGCATCCTTTTTGGGGGAGGTGATATAGAGAAAGGTCTTATCCATCCCCTCAGTCCATATCTTCATCCTGAGCCGGCGTCTCCAGTCAGGAGTGATGATCGTCATCTCGATCTCACCATAACTCGTATCACTGCGGTAGAGCCTGTCCACCCTGTCGATTATCTCCTGAACTTCAGGACTCCTCTGCGCGGCTGCAGAGGGGTGGAGACTCACAAACACCCCTGCGGCCGTTATTATTAAAACAATCAGGAGGCGCATAATCCGGCTCTTCCGCAATATCAGAAACATGCCTGAATTTTAGCACATACTGTAATGAGAAGCAATTTCACCCTGAAAAATTCGTGTTCTTGACAAAACAGGATAAATGCATGATAATTATCTTAAGACCTGAGGAAAAGAGATGGAAACCTGCCGGCAAGGATTTATATGGAGGGCTTCGGTATGAAAAAAACAGCAGTGTCGTTAATAATACTGGCCATGTTCATCACTTCGTGCGTGGCGATAGAGGGCAGACCCGGCCCGCGTCCATTACCCCCGGCACATGGATGCAAGGCAACGCACATCTATTACTACTATCCATCCGCCTTTGTATATTTCGATGTCAACCGGAAGATTTATTTCTATCTTTCCGACGGGGCATGGATAACCGCTCCTGTACTGCCACCCACAATCGTGATAAGACCTGACGAGTATGTCACTATCGAACTCGATGTTGACAGACCTTATATCTATTTTAATAAACACAGGAAGGAGTTCCCGCCAGGCAAGAAGTACAGAAGACATAAAGGCAGACACGGAATGCATTAAGACTAAAAGGCGGGCAACTATTCTGCGTGGAGAACCTCTACTGCAGGAGACTTGTAAAGTCTGCCCTGATATGTATTGAGGTCATTAAACCGCTCCCCCATATCCCTCAGTATCTCCTGCCTGCCCTTGCCCCACAGCGGCGCTATCAGCATATCGTCAGGTGCTGTTGCAAAGACCCTCTGAAGGACTATTGAGGGTGAAAGCCTCTCAATAAACCTGACTGCAAAGTCGAGATACTCCTCATAATCAAAGAGATGAAAGGGGTCTTCCCTGTAAAGCTTCTCCAGCCGTGTATCCTTGATCACCTGCAGCTGGTGTATTTTTAGAAACTCAATGGACAGCCCGGATATTACATCCGCCATCTCAAGCATCTCCTCTTCAGTCTCTGTTGGAAACCCGACTATAAGGTGGGCACCAATATGAATCCCCCGTCCCCTGGTAAGTTCGATTGCCCTGAGGAATGCTGCATAATCATGACCACGGTTGATAAAGTCGAGTGTCCGGTCATGGATGGACTGAAGCCCGTATTCAACAAGGATGAAGTAATCCCTTGAGAGTTCTTCAAGAAGCCTGACCTTTGCCTCATCAATACAGTCCGGCCTCGTGCCTATGGCAAGCCCAATCACATCAGGCCCCTTCAGGGCTTCCCTGTACAGGCGCTCAAGCTCATCCACAGGTGCGTGGGTGTTTGTGTATGGCTGAAAATAGACGATAAATTTCTCCGCCTTGTATCTCCTCCTGAGGAAAACTGAGCCATTGCTTATCTGCTCCTTGAGCGGGAGAACCGAGCGGCATGAGGACGGCCTGAAGCTGTCATTGTTGCAGTATATACACCCGCCATACCCGGCAGTACCATCCCTGTTAGGACACGTAAATCCTGCATCCACATTCACCTTGTAGACAGTCAGGCCAAAGAGGGATTTTATGTAATGACCGAATGAATTATATCTCTGCATATATTATATTAACAAAATCGCGTGCAGTACGGCAGACGTCCGGGGATTTCAGGATTCCGGAGGCAACAGCCACGGCTGAGGCCCCGTGCCTCATAACATCCCTGAGGTTCTTCAAATTAATCCCGCCTATCGCCACAACAGGGATATCGAGAGACGACACAACATCCCTCAACAGATTAAGTCCCCTGGGAGTGCCTGCATCTTTTGTGGAGGTTTGAAAAACAGGGCCAAACCCGATATAGTCTGCACCATTACACCAAGCCTCCAGCGCCTGATTCATATCGTGTGTGGATATTCCGATAATCTTTTTTCCCATTATCTTCCTTGCTGCCTTTAGTGGAAGGTCATCCTGACCAAGGTGAACCCCGTCTGCACCCACTGCAAGGGCTATATCTGCATGGTCATTGACGATTAATACGGCACTGTAATCATCCGTCAATCTCCTGAGCTTCTCTGCCTGCAAAAACATATCCCTTCTGCAGAGGGCCTTCTCCCTGTATTGTATCCACCTGATGCCGGCATCAAGGACTTTTCTTACCGTCTCATCAACGCTCAGGGCAGAGAGACTGCCATCTGTTATAAAACAGATACCTCCGTAAAGCATGTTTTTACCTGTTATTTCCTGATTGAAGGCAGGGGCACCGGATATCATCTACTACCCGGACAGGAGGTTCTCAACAAATTTGGTGGTATAGTTGCCGCTGAGAAACTCTTCAGACACAAGCACCTTCTGCTGGAACGGAATGGTTGTCTGGATACCCTCTATTATAAACTCCTTCAGGGCACGGCGCATTCGGTGTATCGCCTCTTCACGGTCTCTCCCTGTAACAATAAGCTTTGCTATCAGGGAATCATAGTTGCTCGGCACTGTCCAGCCACTATAAGCCGCTGTATCCACCCTCACCCCGGGTCCGCCGGGCAGATAAAGAAAAGTTATCTTTCCGGGAGAAGGCACAAATCTCTTCGGGTCTTCAGCATTTATACGGCATTCAATGGCATGACCGGTTATAGTTACCTTGTTCTGCCTGAACTCCAGTAAATTTCCGGCTGCAAGCTTTATCTGCTCCTTTACTATATCAATCCCTGTTACGGCCTCTGTTACGGGGTGCTCCACCTGGATACGCGTATTTATCTCCATAAAATAAACATTATCCTCAAGGTCAACAATAAACTCCAGGGTCCCGACATTTCTGTACTTAAGGGCCTTTGCTGCCTTTACTGCATACTCCCCTATCTTCTTTCTGAACTTATCCGTAACATTAGGTCCCGGGGATTCCTCGAGCAGCTTCTGATGACGCCTCTGGATTGAACAGTCCCTTTCACCAAGATGCACTGTATTGCCCTTGTTGTCAGCCATTACCTGAACCTCGATATGGCGCATCTCGGATATGTACTTCTCCAGGTAGAGGTCCCCACATCCAAAGGCCGCAAGGGACTCCCTCTGTGCAGTATTAAATGCATTCTCTATTCCCGCCTCTGCCTCAACGATTCGCATTCCCCTGCCCCCGCCTCCGGCAGATGCCTTAAGTATCACGGGATATCCGATCTTGCCGGCAAGTTTTCGGGCCACTGCGGCATTTTTCACCAGGCCGTCACTGCCGGGCACCACTGGCACGCCCTTTTTCTTCAGTATATATCTTGCCCTTGCCTTGTCACCGCCAAGACGGATATTTTCAGGTTTTGGGCCGATAAAGGTAATACCTGACTTGCCACAGGCCTCTGCAAACTGGGGATTTTCCGACAAAAATCCATATCCGGGATGAATGGCCTCAGAGTCTGTTATCTCTGATGCACTCAGTATGGCAGGCGTATGCAGGTAACTGTGCTGCGGATTTGCCGGGCCAATGCAGACGGCCTCGTCAGCAAGCTTCACATGCATGGACTCTTTATCAACATCAGAGTAAACTGCAACGGTCTTGATGCCAAGTTCACTGCAGGCACGGATAATACGTACTGCAATCTCTCCACGATTTGCTATAAGGATTTTTTTGAAGAGTTTCATGCCGGCTCTATCAGGAAGAGGGGCTCACCGTATTCTACAGACCGACCGTTTTCAACCAGCATTCTCACCACTGTCCCTTCCACCTCACTCTCGATCTCGTTCATCAGTTTCATTGCCTCGATAATACATAAAACCTGTCCCACCTTAACCCTTGAGCCAACCTCAATAAAGGGTTCTGCATCAGGAGAAGGGGCAGTGTAGAAGGTACCGACAATCGGAGATGTGACAGTAACAAGATGGGATGTATCCTCTGCTTCAGGCACTGATTCAGACGCCGGCTCAGAAACCCTGGGCCTTTTCTCCACAACCTCTATTGAGGACTGCTGCTTCTCACGCCTCAGTTTTACCTTTACTCCCTCCCTCTCAAGCTCGATCTCGGATATATCCGTATCCTTCAGGAGGTCAATAAGTGCCTTTATCTCGTCCAGGTTCATCCCTTCACCCTCTCTATGTATTCACCTGTGCGTGTATCAACCTTGATGATATCTCCCTCATTTATATGAAATGGAACTTTCACACTTGCACCTGTCTCAAGTATAGCAGGTTTGCTGCCACCTGAAGCAGTATCTCCCTTAAATCCAGGCTCTGTCTGAGCCACTTTCAGCTCAACAAAAATGGGCAGCTCAACTGCAATCGCTTCACCTTTATAGTATAGGATATAGACATTCATATTCTCCTTGAGATACTTCAGAGAATCACCAAGCTGCTCCTCTGTAACAGGAACCTGCTCATAGGTCTCGGTATCCATAAAATAACAGAGATTATCCTGCTTATACAGATACTGCATCTCCTTCTCCTCAAGCTCGGGCTTTGGCACCTTGTCCCCGGAGGAGAATGTCTCTTCGATTATCTTTCCCGTTCTGAGACCCTTCATTTTCGTTCTGACAAAGGCACTGCCCCTGCCCATCTTCACATGCTGAAAGTCCAGTATCTCATAAGGCTCTCCCCTGAATTCTATCTTGGTGCCCCGCTTGAAATCACTTGTTGAAATCATCAACTTCCTCCGTTATTAAAATTTACGTAACAGCTTATTCTACTTTTAAAGCAGCGTCTATATAATCTCCGGCCTCTTCGGCAAACGGGTCAAAACCCTTGAACCCTTCTCACCAATATAAACCATATCCTCTATTCTAACCCCTCCCACACCCGGCACATAAATGCCTGGCTCGATGGTAAAGACCATGCCCTGGCCGAGGGTATCCCTGCTTATCAATGATATACGAGGAGACTCATGTATATCAAGCCCAACGCCGTGCCCGGTACCATGGCCAAAAAAATCTCCAAAACCCGCTTCTTTAATCAAGTCCCTTGCGGCCCTGTCCACTTCACTCGCCCTTACTCCTGCAACGGCTGTCCTGATTGCAGAACGGTTGGCCTTCAACACTGTATTATACATCTTTAGCTTACCCTCGATGTCGGAACCTTTTATCAGAAGGGTCCTCGTCATATCAGAAAAATACCCCCCTGCTTCTCCACCCCAGTCAATAACCACCAGGTCTCCTGCCTTAAGCCTTCTATCCGACACCGAGGCATGTGGAAGGGCGGCATTTTCTCCTGAGGCCACTATTATATCAAACGGTATGCGCTGACAGCCCCTCCTCCTAAGCGATTCTTCAAGCCTGAGTGCAATCGCCCTCTCTGTCACACCCTTTCTTATTGCCGGCCTTGTCTCAACAAAGGCCTCTTCAGCGCGTCTTACAGCTTTTTTAATCAGCCTGACTTCCTCCTTCTCCTTCTTCAGCCTGAGTGACTCAACCATCTCCTTCACGGCTCTGAGCGCAAAGCTCCTTTTAAGGTCATGATACAGGCTGTAGGGGGCGGTAAATTCAAAAGCAAGGGAAGTTTTTCGGAGGGACTTGAGGGTCTTCTTTACACGGCGCAGCAATGCCCCGACAGGCACGATAATTTCGCATCCCCTTACCTCCCTGGCCGCCTGCTCCCTGTATCTGAAGTCCGTAAAGAAGAATGCATCTTTTTTTGTGATAAGCAGTAATGCTGAAGAACCCCGGAAGCCTGTGAGATAACGAATATTTATAATGCTGCTGACCAGAAAGGCCTTCAGGCGTTTTTCTGAAACTCTTTCCCTTATGCTTTCAATCCTGTCCATGTAAAAGACCCTTATAAATCAGCAACGGATTTTCAATAAAAAAGGATTTGAGCGCTTAAATCAGATTTGGGCTTCATTCAGAAACGAACAAGGTAAAGACCTGGAAGTGAGATACGGCTAAAACTCCTTCTCTATCTGTGGCACTGTCATTCTCAGCACATATCTTGCCTTACCGTAATTACCATCAGGCTTCACAACAAGGGCAAGATAATAGTCCTCTGTAATCCTTCTCATTATAATTCCACAGACGTCAGCTATAAGCAGAAACTCCCTGGCCTGCCCAAGCTGCAGATCCCGGGATGCCGTCTCAATATCCTTCATCAATGCTGAGGCCTCAGCAGAAAGGACACTGAAATCAAGCAGCCTCTCCACCACGTATTCCTCAACAGGAATACCGTCCGAGGCAAGTATCATCGCCGCTACAGCCCCGTCAACCCTGTCAGTTGCCTCTTTAAGAACTTCCGAAAAATTCATCCCCTCTATTCCTGAGTCCCTCGTAAAAGCCTTCAAGCCGCCCCACGAGAGACCCTGTATCCTTTCCTATCATTTTCAGATAATATTTCAACTCTTCCACCCTCTGTCTTACTTTACTGTTGTCAGGGTCTGTATCCAGTACACCTTGAAATATCTCAACAGCCTTCATATACCGGCCTGCGTCTATGTATCCATCAGCCTCCCTAAGGAGTGCATCAACCTCTGATGAGGCGGGTTTCCCTGCGGAATCGGTTAAACCATCCAGCATATCATCAAAACTAAAAGCTGAATCATCTGTAATACCCGCAAAAGGCTCCTCTGACTTGACTTCATCAGGCATGGCAAACATGGGTGAATCATCCCCTGCCGTCTCCTGTACCTCTTCAGTAACAATCTCACCGAACTGCCTGTATTCTTCAAAGCCGGCAGCCCCTATCGTCCCGGCAACCTCGATATCTTCAGAAACATCTTCCGATCTTCCGGTATCAGGAACTTCAAATGTCTCCACAGGTTCCGGCTCAACGTAAAAAGGTTGTTCCTCCGGTGATTTCCGGGCCGAACCAGTCAATATTTCAAGGGTCTGCCTTGCCTCATCATCATGGGGATTTATCTCAAGTACCTTTCGAAGGCAAACGGCCGCCTTTTCAGTATCTCCGGCCGAGTTATAGATTTCAGCAAGTTTTTTCTGGGCAAACAGGTTGTCAGGAACTGCTGCAATAACCTTTTCAAACTCTCCTCTGGCCTTCTCTGTCTGACCTCTCTCGAGATATATCTTCCCAAGCGATACCCTTGCCGTCGTGTACGCAGGCTGTTTATGCAGTTCCTCGAGAAGCACTTCAATGGCTTCATCATACATACCTGCCTTACGGTATTCCTCAGCAAGGGGGACAAAGAGTTTAGAGCTGGGATCCTTTTCAAGCCTTGCCTTTAATTTTTCGATATCTTCCAGTGCCATAAAAAATATCCTGTACCCGTTAAACTTCAGGTATAATATTCATTATATTGCCTGATTACAGACGATGTCAACAACAATGATACATCTCTTTACTTTGAATGTCTCAGGTAGTGGTCAAATATTATCTCTGCACAACCCTCTTTGCTCATCAGGGGATAATCAGCAACACCGTCTTTGTCAATAATACTGATCTTGTTTGTATCAGAGTCAAACCCGGCTCCCTCTAAGGTTACATCATTAAATACAATAAAGTCCATCCCCTTTTCCCTGAGTTTTTTCTTTGCTTTTGCAATATTCGGACCGGTCTCGGCAGAGAAACCCACAATAAAAGGCCGTGTCCTCATACCTGATACAGCCTTCACGATATCCGGAGCAGGTCTCAGCCTGAGGGCAAAGGACTCCCCCTTTTCTCTTTTAACAGGCGAATAATCATCCGGCACGAAATCAGCCACTGCTGCAGCCATCACCAGGATATCAACTCCCCCGACATTCTTCTTCACTGCCTCAAGCATCTCATCTGAGGTCTCTACCCTTACCACCTTTGCTCCCATGGGTGGTTCAACGGAGACAGGCCCACTTACGAGTGTAACATCAGCACCACGTTCCATGGCCACCCTGGCAAGGGCATACCCCATCCTGCCTGAGGAACGGTTTGATATGAAACGGACAGGGTCAATATACTCCCTTGTAGGACCTGCAACCACAAGCACCTTAAGCCCGTCAAGGTCTTTTTTGGTCAGACAACCTTTTGCAGCCTCAATTATGCGTCCAACATCTGCCATCCTGCCCACGCCGTATTCACCACAGGCAAGCTCTCCCTCTTCAGGTTCTATCTCATGGAATCCCAAATCCTTGAGGGTTTTGATATTCCTTTGAACAACAGGGTGTTCATACATCCTCCAGTTCATTGCCGGAGCAAATATTACCGGCCCCCTGAATGCAAGCAAGGTGAGAGAAACCATATCATCAGCGATTCCTGATGCAAACTTTCCGATGATATTGGCCGTTGCAGGGGCGACTACAAAGAGGTCGGCGCTTTCAGGCAGGTTTATATGAGCCATGGGCTCTGAGAAAATATCCGTGCAGACCTTGTTTCCCGAGAGACTCTCGAGAGTAAGCGGGGTAATAAACCGTTGTGATGATTCCGTCATCACAACGGTAACTTCAGCTTCTTCCGACCTTAATCTTCTTACAAGCTCTGCGGTCTTGTAAACAGCAATACCACCGGTAACCGCAAGTATGACATGTCTATTCTTCAGGCTCGAAGGCTTCATTCGGTTTTGCGGATCCTTCCACTGCCTCTTTTTCGTGAATATATATCTTCAGGTCCTTTTCAAGCTCGGAAAGGTCTTCTGTTTCAACCTCGCGTTTCTTTTCTTCAATCAGCCTGTGGAAATCAATCTTCTTTGCCTCTTCCCTGGCCTTTAATGCCTCTTCACCGGTAATGAACTCCAGTGCACCCTGAACAGCCTCTTCAATGGCTATAGTGGTTACCTTTTTTGACTTTGAAGGCACCCTTGGTTTACTGCCACCAAATATAAGGTCCTTTGCCCTCTGTGCCGCAATATTTACAAGCCTGAACCTACCATCAATCTTGTTGCGGTCATATTCAACAGGCAGGGAAATAATATCCATTCCGATCACCTCTCCTTCTGTATTAATAGTAATAGATAATTCAATACTGCATTAAAACTTGATTCAAGATGCTTCCAACCCATATGTCTCCCTGATCCACTCGTGGTCAACACGGCTGATATGTAACCTCTTTGACAAGACCACGGAGCCAAGCTCATTAAGGGCAACATCAAGGCTGTCATTTACTATAACATAATCGTACAACCTGTAGTCACCTATCTCTTCCCTCGCCTTTTTAAGCCTCCGGAGAATCACCTTCTCACTGTCGGTCTTCCTTGATATCAACCTCTTCTTAAGTATCTCCAAAGATGGGGGCAGGACAAAGATAAAGGTCGCATCAATACCCTTCTGCCGTATCTGGGCTGCACCCTGAACATCTATATCGAGTATTACGTCTGTACCGCCCTGTATCACTTCAAAGAGCTTTGCCCTTGATGTGCCATACAGATTGCCGTGGACCTCTGCCCATTCAAGAAACTCCCCGTCAGCAACCATACTCATAAACCGGTCTTCATCGACAAAAAAATAGTCCCTTCCATCCACCTCCCCTTCTCTTGCCTGTCTTGTGGTATAGGATATGGAATGGACTATCCGGGGCACAACCCCTGTGAGACTCTTGCAAAGCGTTGTCTTTCCTGCTCCAGAGGGGGCTGAGACTATGAAGATTGAACCCTTTTTCATTCCTCCGGATCTTTTTCAGCAGTTTGGGATTCCTTACCAAAAAACCTCTGGGTTATGGTTTCCGGCTGCAGGGCCGACAGTATCACATGATCGCTGTCCGTCACGATTATGGAACGGGTTCTCCTGCCCTCTGTTGCATCCACAAGTTTTCCCCTTTTCTTTGCCTCGTCCCTCAATCGTTTCATAGGTGCAGAGCCGGGTGTTACTATAGCTATGACCCTCGATGAAGAAACCATATTGCCGAATCCTATATTAACAAGCACGGCCATTGTATCCCTTTTCATCTTTCCTCCAGTGTTTGTTATTACTGTAAATTCTGAACCTGCTCCTTCATCTTCTCAATCTCCGTCTTCATCTGTATAACAAGGTCCGAGACCCTGTATTCACTGCTCTTTGAACCGATGGTGTTAATCTCTCTTAAAAGCTCCTGAAGCAGGAAATCAAGTTTCCTGCCTATTGTACCACCTTCTGAAATGATTTTTCTTATCTGTGAGATATGGCTCTGAATCCTTGTAATCTCTTCTGATATATCAGCCTTCTCTGCCAGAAAGGCCGCCTCCTGCAACAGCCTTGTATCATCTATTGCTGTCTCCTTTGCAAGCTCTGCTATGCGTACCTTTATCCGTTCATAGGTCTTTTCAAGCACGCCTTCAACTTCTGCCCTGACTGCCTCAAGATGCTTCTCCAGGACCTCAACCATTGTCAGAATATCCCTGACAAGGTGTTCCCCCTCTCTTTGCCTCATCCCGGCAAGCCTGTCAAGGGCTGACTCGAATACACGGATGAGGTCTTCAGGGTTGTATTCAGGCTCTTCCCTGAAGAGGATATCCCTGAACCAGAAGAGGTGGTCAAGGGACGGCCCTTCTTTCAGGCCCAGGTCTTCCTGTAATTCCCGCAGGGACTTAAACAGATTTCCGGCAAGCCCCCGGTTGATGTTGAGCTTTACATCCGCCTTGTCTGTAAGGGCTATGGTGACATCAAACCTCCCCCTTGCAAACCGCTCTTTTATCATATTTCTGAGGGCTATCTCGTAAGGATTAATAAAAACAGGGATTCTGAACCGGGGATCCAGGTACCTGTGGTTCACTGAACGGACCTCCACCCTCACCCCCTTCTCTTCAGCCTGTCCAAACCCTGTCATGCTCTGAATATTCATATCTTATTCACCCATGTCCCTGTCACGATCAGCTATCCAAAAAACTGCATAACATCATCTCTATTGACCTCTCCCTGCTCTCCATCGGAAAGTCTCTTATAGCGTACAGTCCCTCTTGATAATTCATCATCTCCAAGTATAAACACATATGCCGCCTTAAGCCTGTCAGCCTTTCTGAACCGGCTCTTCAGGGATGCCCCCGAGTAATCCAGCTCCACCCAGATTCCCTTTGTCCTCATCTCGGAGGCAAGTTTATACGCGGCCTTCTCAGCCTCGTCCCCGATAGCAGCAAAATAGACTGCAGGGACTGGCTCCACAATGCCGTGACGGTCCTTGATAAGAGTGGTAAGACGTTCCACTCCTATGGCAAAGCCGATTCCCGGAACGGCCGGGCCGCCAAACTCCTCGATCAGCTTGTCGTATCTGCCACCTGCTGCCACGGCACTCTGGGCGCCCAGGGATTCGGAGGTGACTTCAAAAGTTGTTCTTGTATAGTAATCGAGTCCCCGAACCATTGCAGGATTAACGCTGAAGGGGATTTTAAGCAACTCAAGGTATCCCAGAAGGGCATCAAAATGCTCCCTGCACCCTGAACAGAGATAATCCGTTATTCCGGGGGCCTTCTTCTTTATCTCCTCACATCCCTTCACCTTGCAGTCAAGCACCCTGAGGGGATTAACCTCATATCTCCTCTTGCAGTCTGAACAAAGGGAATCTATCTGTCCGGTCAAAAAATCTACCAGCGCCCTTCTGTAGATGGGACGGCATTCATCACAGCCAATGGAGTTGACCTCAAACCTGAGGTTATCTACCCCGACCCTCTCAAGAAAACACCTCAGCATATCAAGCACCTCGGCATCCATTCGCGGATCTTCTTCACCAAAGGCCTCAACGCCTATCTGATGAAACTGTCTGAACCTCCCCTTCTGAGGTCTTTCATACCTGAACATGGGACCGATATAATAGTATTTCTGGGGAGACGGAAGACTATAAAGATGGTTCTCCACATAGGCCCTCACCACTGGAGCAGTGCCTTCAGGTCTGAGGGTTATACTCCTGCCGGCCCTGTCATTGAATGTATACATCTCCTTCTCCACGATATCTGTTGTCTCTCCGATGCTTCTGGTAAAGACCTCTGTAAATTCCATAACCGGGGTCCTTATCTCCCTGTAACCAAATGGTGCAAAAACCTGAGCTGCTATGGACTCAACTTCCTGCCATAGATAGACATCCGGAGGCAGTATATCCTGCACTCCCTTAATCGCCCTGTATTTCACTCTCTAATGACCCCGCAGCACTCTCTTCCTCTGACTCTCTTACCTCATCAAACTCAAGCATCCGGACGTGGCTCTCTATCAACCTCTTGAGTTCTTCCTTGAAATGCCTCCTAATACCCTTCAGATCCACAATATCCTCGTGTATCTTTACAACCCTTTCCTGGGCATCCTTTATAAGGGTATCAGCCTTGAGCTCGGCCTCCCTTAATATCAATTCGGCCTCTTTCCTCGCGTTTGTCTTATAATCCTCCACCATCTGCTGGGCAGTCATAAGTGTCTCACGGAGGGTGTTCTCCATATCCCTGAACTCCTGCAGCTGGGCCTCTGACCTGTGGTGATGCTCCTTCAATGAGGCGTTCTCCCTCAAGAGGTCTTCCATCTCCTCACGGATCACCTCTAAAAAGGCATAAACCTCCTCAACATCAAATCCCCTGAACTTAACGGGAAACTGTTTCTGCTGAATATCAAGGGGTGTAATTCTCATAACATGCCTCCTTTCAGTCTATAACCAAGTTCAATCAGACTCCTTACAATGAAATATCTGGCAAAAACAATTCCGAGTATCACTATCAGGGGCGAGAAATCCATGCCGCCATATATACCAAGCTTCCTCCTTATCGGGCTTAGGACCGGTTCTGTCGCCCTGTAGAGGAATCTGACAATCGGGTTGTACGGATCGGGATTAACCCAGGTTATGAGGGCGGAGATAATAATCACCCACATATAGATACTCAGCAGAATATCAAGGATATTACCCACTGCTATAAAGAGATTACCAAGGATAAACATTCTATTGCCTCCCGCTTAACTCTTCTGCCCGCCTTGCAGCAGCCTCGACAGCCTCTTTTACGGCAGCCTTCAGAGAGTTTTTTTCAAGTCTGTAAAGACCCTCGGCAGTGGTTCCGCCCGGAGAGGTCACCATCTCTTTTAATTCTGCAGGCGTCTGCCCCTGCTTCAGCATCTTTATTGTTCCTGAGGCGGTCTGCAGGGTAAGGGCAAGGGCATCAGAGGCGCTCAACCCCATCCTCACACCGGCCTCTGCCATCGATTCAACAAAATACGCAAAAAAGGCAGGGCCACTCCCGCTAAGGGCCGTTACCGCATCCATCTTGTCTTCACTCAGCACCAGCACCTCTCCTACGCTCCTGAATATATCCACAACTGTCTTCAAGTCCTTCTTCCTTGTCCCCTCCAGGGGGGAGACAACGCTCATCCCCTCTCCAGCAAAGGCAGGGGCATTAGGCATCACCCTGAAGAGTCTTTTAGTCTTCAGCCTCCCGCAAAGATATTCGAGTTTTATTCCTGCGGCAATCGAGACAACAAGGTGTCTGTCTGTAACCCCATCTCGTATCTCAGCAGTAACATCCCCGATATCCGCGGGTTTTACTGCAAGGATAACAACATCTGATGCTGACAGCACTTCCCTGTTGTCAGCAGTTGTCTTTACCCTGTATCTCTTCTTCAGGTAATCCAGTCTCTCTTTCCTTTTATCTGCTACTATTATCCTGTCTCCGGATGCACCAAGGAGTCCGTTTATTATCGCCTCTGCCATATTGCCGCCACCGATAAAGCCTATCACTGATATAACCTCCTTCCAAATATCGCAGACCCGACCCTTACCATGGTCGCTCCCTCCTCCACAGCCACCTCAAAATCACCGGACATTCCCATGGAGAGTTCCGGGAGTTTAAACCCTTTCTCTTCAGCCCCATCCCTTATTTCCCTGAGTCTTCTAAAATACGGTCTGACGTCTTCAGGGGTTTCAAGAAACGGCGGTATGGTCATCAACCCCTCAACCACAAGATTATGCAAGTTCCCGACCTCTTCGAGGAGGGCAATTAGCCCCTCCGGACTTATCCCGGATCTGGATTCTCCCCCAGCGAGTTTTACCTGCACAAGGAGTCTCTGAATCTTTCCGGCCTCTGATGCATAACGGTCTATCCTTTTAGCCAAATCTACTGAATCCACTGACTGTATCATATCAAAGAGTTGAACTGCAAGCTTTGCCTTGTTGCTCTGGAGGTTTCCAATCATGTGCCACGAGACCGTATCAGGCAAGACTCCACTTAGGACTGCAATCTTCTCCTTTGCCTCCTGCACCCTGCTTTCGCCAAGAAGTCTCACCCCGGCATCCACTGCCTCTCTTATGGCCTCGGGAGGGACCATCTTGGTGACCGCAACAAGCTTTACCTCCAGGGGGTCTCTTCCTGCCCTCATCGCAGCGTGCGATATCCTCTTGTATACACTACTGATAGATTCAACAATATGATCCGACATGATAAGGAATTACTTCAACCTCCCTCTCTTCTGTCTTATGGTTCTGGAATAAACTCCCCATATAACAAAGAAGGAAGCTATGCCGGAGGCATTGGCAATTATATCACCTACACTGAAATCCCTGTACGGCAGAAAGTACTGGACGATCTCTATTGCTATGCCGTAAAGAAAGACTGCAATACCCAGAAAGACAAGAGAAGATAACTTCTCTCTTTTAAAGGCACAATAACATAATGATGCAGTTATGAAGTAGGCAACGAAATGGGCGAATTTATCCGATACCGAAACCACCTTTCCCGGCGAAGGGATGACGGATAAAACACCAATAATTCCGACCCAGAGAAAAAAGATTATCCTGTATATTGTTTTCCACTTCACACATAAAGTATAAACATTTTTATCATCAACTTTTCAATCTTTCCCAGGATCGCCGACAGAAAACCTGTCAACTTTTGACAATAGAGGCGGATACCGAGTTTGAACAGATTTAATTATCACATATGGCTCACCTGGATGGTGAGCCGTGATAATTCCCTCGGAGCCCCGGCTGGATGCCGGGACGAGAATGAGTGAAAACTC
>JAYWMQ010000025.1 GCA_035873375.1 Nitrospirota bacterium
GTGCTCATGCAAATCCAGCGCAGAGGAGACTCTGGGTCGCCCCGCATTTGCTCGTCAATGAGTTCTTCCAAGGCTGTTACCAGTTGCGGGTCGGTCACCGTGATGGGCTTGCGTCCAGCTCCAGGTTGCCGGATGCGCCCTTCTCCTGGCGTAGAACCTTCTTGAATTTCACAAATACCCTTGGCTATCGCTTTGCGTGAAAGTCCACACGCACGACTTACGAGTGACACTCCCCCATATCCCAAAGCTTTGGCTTCGCTTGCTGCCATGATCCGTCGCGTTCGTTCGTCCAATAGCGGCCATACTGAATCAAATTTTTCTCTCATCTTGACTAATGTGCTCATCAAATAAAGCTTAGCATATTTTATTCAATATTGCTACCTTTATTTATTTACGCCGCCTAAAGGTTATTTCCTTACACTTTCTGAGTCAAGTGGTCAATTTCTTCTACTATATAAATAAGTGCTTGAGGAAATTAAGGGTTATCCACAAGATTAATAAGACTTAATAAAAGTCCTTCGTGTTCACTGTAGCTAAATCAAATCCTTATAACAATTCAACATTCGTGTCCATTAGTAGTTAAATCCTTTTTTTGGCCAAATGTACTTACACGTGTCTCTATCACAGAAATCGTATCTTTTTTCTCTGCTAAACTAATCTGGTTAGCCTTTACCACCAAACCAAAAAGAATCCAGAAATAGCCCATGGCATTAAAATAAGACCACTTATCCCCTGTTAAATTACCTACAAGATTTGCTACAATCATGGCAACAAAACCCAATCCAAGACCTTTCATCTGGAGATCATCTGATTGTCGGAATAGGGACCAACCCTTCTTCATTGCTGTATAAAATACTATAAGGAAAATACCTAAACCTATAAAACCCTGCTCAACAAGCACCTTAAGATAACCATTATGAACACTCTTACGAATCCCCTTTGCTGATCTAATGCCTAAATATTGGGTATTATCAAAGCCAATTCCTGTTAAAGGGTTAAGAGCAACAGACCTTAAAGCTTGTGACCACATTTCAATACGACTCTGCGATGATTGATCCAAACCTTCATCTGTTCTGGTCATTTCAATTCTTTCGACAACCGATTGAGGAAGGAGAACAGTCCAACTGAACATCAAAAGTATTAGAAAAACTAAAAGGAGTCTCTTCTTAAATACTCCTAAAAATATAAGACCTACAACTGCAGAAAGATATCCTCCTCTTGAAAACAGATATAACAAGCAATGAAAATTAAATACTACCACAATCAAAAAAAGCATCCTTCTTACTTTCACATTATCACATAAGAAGAAACCTATTAAAAACACGGTAATTTGTGCATAGAACGCAGCAATTTCATTTGGTCCCAGATAAGTGAAGGTAGAACCAACAGCTCTCTTATCCTCAGAAAAGTGTTCGTACGTAAACCACTTAGTGTTTTGATAGAAGTTAACATCCATCAGAATAAGAGCTATAACCATTATCCAAATTAATATCATTATTTGTTTCTTATTTTCAACAATGTTTAATGTTACAAAATATAAAAGTGGTAACATAATAAAATTTTTCCATGCTACAAACTGTTCATCATTAACAGATATTGGATAAGGTAATCCAAACTTGAAACTACCAACCCAAAGAGCAGAGTAGGATGTAAAAATTAGCAACATTATTGCTCTATTAACAAACTTATCATCCAGGGAATTTTCTTTTTTACTTATGATAATAATGCTTAAAAAAGCCAGCATAAATATATCCATAATATCTTTACCAAAAGGAAAAACCTGAAGTTTATCCATAAGGTTCTGTAATGGAATCAATAATGTTACAAGATAAAGACCAATCTCTGTCTTGTAAAAAATAGTTAAAATAAAACAGACAACACAAATAATATATGCAAAAAGTGGTATATATTTAGTAAGTCCTAATCCCAGCATTTTATAGTTTATCCTAATCCCATTCCAATCATTTTTCTTTGTTATTGATTCTGGATATAACAAACCTGAACTTTCCAGATGGCTCACAAGGGATACTGTCCACATACTTTATACTCAAAACAAATGATTGGCCAAAAACTTCCCTACTCCTTTTAATTAATTCATTTCTACTATCTGCATTGAACTTTTCATTATTCCGAATCTTTATTGTTATTTTATTAATATCCTCTTGTATTACCTGAGCCTGCATTATTCCTTGGATATCACATAATAGAGGTATAGCCATAGGCCCGGCAATTATCCTGCCCTCTGGTGTTTTAATGTAATCAGTAGTTCTTCCTTCAATGGGTCCCATTAAAGGCAAGCCCCTTCCACAACTACACTTTCTTTTAAGTAATCGCCCCATATCACCTATCTTGTAACGGATAAATGGCATGGCATAGTTTAGAATATCTGTAACTACAATTTCCCCAACATCTCCATCCTTAACAGGTCGACCCGTCTCAGGCGCTAATATTTCAACAAAAACACTTTCGGCATTAATATGAAGACCATTGTGTATTTCACATTCTCCGGCAATAGGTCCCAATTCTCGACAGCCATATCGTTCAAACACCTTACAATTGAAAACACGTTCAATAAGTTGTTTATTATCATTTGAGAGTGCTTCTGCTGATGTAATTATGCCTTGAGGATGCAAGTTTGTGATACCAGACTCAGAAAGATATTTTGCAAATAGAGACAGTGCACTTGCATAAGCTATTATTGTTCTTGGTTCATATGCCCTCAGTCGACTGGCAAATTGAACCATTTTTTTTTCAGTTAAAGAATAGGCGTCTAAGTGAATACCTTCACGTAGAACATTATTTTTTATCTTACTTTTAAAATCATCAGATAAATTCCTGCTCTCCCCCCATATAATGGCCGTTTTCTCACCAATATCCCATGAACTCCACCGATTACTCCTTATACGAAAAGCTTCTCTTAACTCTTGTCTTTGTTTGTCATAATAAAAAGAAAGAGGAGTGCCAGTTGAACCACCAGTTCTATCTGCAATTAAATCTGAGGTGCTGAGACTATGCGAGACAATATCCTTAAGATTATTTTGTATATCAGATTTGGTTAATACAGGTATTTGAATAAAATCCCTATATGTGTTAACTTCGTCAGGATCGAGTCCTAAATCCTTAAAACGTTGGTGATAGAACCGAGTATGACTATAGGCGTGTTTGATAATTTTTTGTAACCCCTTCCATTGAAGCTCTTCAATGCTTCCGGAAGAAAAATACTGTGTTTTCTCATAATAATCAAGGTACTCTTGCAATCTGCTTCTGTTTTTTTTAAGATACAGTGGAAATAAACATTTTCTCACTATGATAGAGTAAACGTCCATGACATCTCTTTAGTGGTTACTTTAAAAACACCTTTTTAATACTAATTCTCAGTTTTTTATTAATAGACCAAACTACAAACAGATACAACAAGGCTCCTACAATAATTTTCAGAACAAGATTGAATATATTTACATCAATATCCATTTCTGACAACACTAAATACATACCAATGCCTGCAAGCAAATAATGGAACAATGCAAGAAAATCAGTGTCTACTTTCAAGTAATTAAATGCCACCTTGACAGTCAAAACAAGAGCTATGATATAAGTAATAAGAGTTGCGATTGCAGCTCCTTGAAGACCCCACCGGGGTATCATGTAAACATTCATGGCAATGTTAAGGAACATTGAAAAAGCAATTATACGATTATAAAGGTTAATCCTCTTTTTTATATAAAAACCGGTTGCATAAAGGGGTATTACCCCCCAAATAGCCGCTCCGGCGACCAAAAATGGAATAACCGATGCGGCCTCCATAAATTTTTTTGACGCTAATATCTGAATCACTTCGCGCGAAATAGCTGATAAACCAAAAACAACGGGGATACTGATTAAAAAAAGGATATTTAAAGACTTTGACACAAATTCTGATGTCTTCTCTTCTCCTTCTGTCCGGTATATCTTCATATACATAGGGGTTAGGGCCAGCCAGATTGAGGAAAAAATGCCGGTACTTATTGACATGCATAAGTTACCGGAAACACTATATACCCCAACCTCACTTGTTCCCAGGAAGTAATCAATGAGATACCTGTCAGAATATTTTATAAGTAATGCTGCTGCTTCAATGCCTATAAAGGGATATCCATAATGCAGGCATTCTTTTAGAAACTTAGATGAGAATGAAGTAATCTTGATTTCTTTAAACCATTCCATAAATAGAGGACTCAATATCAGTAAAACAACATTCGTCAATAAGGTACCAATCAGAAAACCCTGTACAGTTCTGGAAATAAAATAAAAATATAGGAGCCCGGTGGCTATGCGACCATAGCTTCTGATAATGCCTATCCAAACAAAAAGTGCTGACTTTTGCTCAATACGCAAGAAATTCTTAATCCTGACTATCATAGCTTCGGTAACTACCAAGACTGCAATTATAGCAATAAAATCAACAAGGCTTTTATTTGGAAGATATTTTAGTAATTCACCACCCGCCACAAAAAAAATTACTGCTATAGACAATGCTATGAATAAAGATCCCCAGAACAGGGTACTGTAGTATGTTTCTGTTCTGTTTCCTCTTTTGTTTAACTTAAATTCATCGAAATAAAAAACTGCTGAATTTTGCAAGCCAAACTTAGCAGGCACAAGTACAAGAAAGATTGTTAATGTTACCAAACTCAGCATACCATACTCACTTTTAGACATGATTCTTGTTAGAATCGGTAATGAAATAAAACTCGACAGAGATATAACCATCGTGCCGATATAATAAACTGATGACTGTTTGACTAATTGACGTATAGATTGAGTCATATATTTTTCAGCATTACTCTCAAATTGCAAAATCAATAAAATGAACTACCCTGCTGCAAGCAAGCGGGGTATCAACTTCTCTATTTGGTGCATTACTCGCAGCAGGCAACAGGGAAATAGACTCTAAAAGAGATTAAAAATCTCATATTAGAGTTGCCATCAAAGAATATGTGTTTGAACTTAAGCTCTAATAGAAAAAACTATCCTTTCCTCAAGATTGCTGAAATATGTGATGTAAAAAATTCACGAATAAATGGCATTTTCACTAAAGGCAACAGTCCCTTAACCGGGGTTAAAGACATTTTTTCAACTATAAATCCTGACTGTTTCACATAATGTTTAAATCTCCTTATTGTCATCTTATTTAAACCACCGTCCACATCCTCAAACCTATTAGCATCATCACTTCTATAAAATTTTCTCACGGTCATAATTGTTTGCTCCGAAAATAAAACATGTGCCCAAGGATATTTAATCATCATAAACATATGAACCCCATAAGGATGTAACCATGGAGGGCCAAAAGTAATAAAAAACTTACCATGCTTTTTTAGCACATAAAAGACATCATTCAATATCTTCTCTGGATATATAAAGTGCTCAAATGAATTCTGACTGAAGGCTACATCAATAGAGGCTTCTCCAAGCTTCGATATTGGTGGAAAAATAAATTCAACCTTATCATAAATCCCCAGATCTTTAGCACGATTTTCTGCATCTTCAAAAACCGGCCTGATTTCCGTCCCGATAGCATGTTTCCCTCCCTCTAAAGCTACCCCGAGGACCTGACTTCCATCACCACATCCAATGTCCAAAACCACTTTATCTTTTATTGACTGGACAAAACAATCACCAAAGTAATTCTTAAGTAACCCTAAAGGATTTGAAACTGAAACTAAAGTATCATCTATACCTGATATTTTCCTGCCTGGCGGTGGATAGCAATAAAATCGGAGAAATAGTTTTTGAAATAAGTTTAATTGGGGAAAATTATTATTACTTTTCATTTAATTCACACAATGCAATTCACTGCCCTATTATTATATATAGCAGCAAACTACATATACCCCAGGGATTTCAGATTTTTAGCTATTTCCTCATCTACGCTATAAGAACTGTCTTCCTCTACGACACTGGTTAATTTTCTATATTCGAAAAGTTTATTTTTTAAATCTTCCAGGGTACGGTTACTCAACGATGATTTATTTAGTAAAATTTCTTTTCCATCCGATATGTCATAAAACTCCTCATTTCCATCCGAGCTACTGATATATTTATATTTATCGTTCTGTATCATTATCATCCTGCTCTTAATCATTTCCAGGTTAATCCTGTTATCGCTATGCTCAAATCTTTTAGCAATAAAAAAAGGAACACGACCCTCCCATTCAGCAAAAACATGTTCGTGATGCTTCTTTTGATTCTCTTTGAATTTCAACAAATTAATACCTGAAACATTTGTTAATTCATCCTTTGAAACTCCGGCTATTCCCATTATAGTTGGAAATATATCAACAAGCTGTGTATACCCATCTACTTCAGTATGACAATCTATTCCTTCAGGGTATTTAATGATAAGGGGAACATGGAGAACTTCTTTATGCAGGCTTGCCACGTGTGACCAGTGTCCATACTCTCCGAAGTGTTCACCATGGTCTGAGGTAATGACAATCATCGTGTTGTCATAAATATTATTATTCCTGAGCCTGGATACTATTTCACCAATAACACTGTCAGTATATGCAATCTCCCCGTCATACAGATCCTTTATATACGACACTTCGTTATCATTCAGATTGATGTCTTCCACATAGCAAATCAGAGGATTGTGGGCTATTTTTTTTACCTTGTCTTTATTGATATTTTTATATTTTCTTAAAAATTGTTTTCTAAATGGAATAGGCGGAGAAAGTGGATTATGCGGTTCGATATAATGAAGAAAACTGTAAAAAGGTTTATCTTTCTCAGTCCTGTTAATCCAGTCTAAAAATAAAAGGTTAGTCCTCTTTGCACCCATATCCTCATAGCTCAAAAAACTCCTTATCTTTCTGAATCCACCATTGATTATCTTTTCAAGCGCCGTTCTTGACTGAACACCTTTCCAGACCTCCACAAACAGATCATGTCCCTTATTAAACCCAACAAGTTCGCCAACCTGACTATTGTTTACAAAACCTGCTGTCTGGTATCCGTTTTCTTTTAAAATTGTGGCAACGGTTGGTATTTCGTCTGCAAGGCGTTTTTCTCCGTAAACACCGTGCTCTGACACATATAGACCTGTAAGCATTGATGCATGTCCCGGCGGAGTCCATACTCCGGTTGAATAATTCTGCCTGTAAATCGTTCCTTCAGCAGCTAACCTGTCGATATTTGGCGTTGTGGGCCTGTGGTAGCCGTAACACGAGAGGTGGTCAGCCCTCAAGGTATCAATGGATATTAATATAATATTGGGTTTCACTTACAATAACTTCTTTAGCCGCAGATTCGCACAGATTTAATAATTTTCTAAACACAGAGGCAGTGAGAATAGACAATACCTTTTCAGCCGTTAAAGACACTAACTTTTTTTAACCACAGAGACACTGAAACACTGAAACACTGAGTTTAAAAAGATAAAAAAACTTCAGTTTATGTTACTTCTCCGAGTCTCAGTGTCTCAGTGGTTAAATCAGGTCTTCTTTTCTTCATGCCGACCTCAGTTCCCTTTGAAAACTTCTTCATAAAATCTCTCATGTTCCTTTATCATTTTTTCAAGAGAAAATGTGCTTGCAGCACGTTCTCTTGCCTTAACGCCCATTCGGACTCTCCTCTCAGGATTGTTGTAGAGTTCCAGTATAGCCTGTGAAAGGCGGTCGGAGTCATCGGGAGGTATGATAATACCTGTTTCGTTATGTATGACAGCCTCAGCATTCCCACCAACGTCAGAGGCAATAACCGGTCTTCCTGCAGACATAGCCTCCAGAATGGCGTTAGAAAAACCCTCATTCTTGTTAGGCACAAGGCAAAAGACGTCCATCAGCGGCAGGAATCTTTCCACGTCCTCAACAAACCCCATGAACTTCACGATGTTCTTAAGAGGCCCATTACTGCAATAAGATTCAAAATAGTCTTTTGTCGGTCCAAAGCCCAGCACTAACACCTTCAGGCTTTTAATTGAAGGCAGAACCTTTTCTATTCCTTCAAAGAAAACGTGATATGCTTTTTCCGGCCTGAAAATCGCAGAAGTTCCAACAACAAAATCACTCTCAGAATATCTTAACTTTTCTCTTATTCGTTGAACCCTGTCGACACTGTTATGGCTGAATCTCTTTATATCAACACCGTTATAAATTGTCTGTGTTTTATGCTCAGGAACTCCTTCGTTTTCATAAACCTTCCTGCCTACTGTATTGCATACCATAATAAAACGGTCGATAAACCGGTTCATAAGCTTGTTTAAGAATATTTGCCTGGGCTTCTTAAGATCACCGGTATCCCTTCTGCTGGATATGATTTTCTGTGCTCCGGCAAGCTTCGCGACAACAACACCGAACGTGTCTGACTTGAAATGAAACGTCTGGACTATATCTATCTTGTTTTCTCTTATAAACCTCCCTAACCTGATCCCCTGTACAAGTGCCCTATGCGAATAAATTCTGCTCAGGTTAAGGTCCTTGACCGGAACCCCCTGCTTCCGGATCTCTTCATGAATTGTTCCTGGTGCACCTTCAAAAAATGATATCGCTGTGTTGAACCTCTCTTTATCGAGCAGCGTTGCAAGCCTGACAAGGTGCCTTTCAGTGCCTGCACCAGCCTTGAGTTGATCTATTATGTAGAGGACTTTTATCTTCTTTTTTTCTTCTTGCCGGCATCTCATTTTTCTGATCCTTCTATTGTGTATGAAATCCAGAAATCCTGTCATCTGGACGGAAAATACGGCTTCAGAAAAGAAACTCAAAAGTGTTGTCTTAATCTGATTGGTCACACAAGCCCTCTTGAGCAGAAACAGATCGTCCCCGGCCCTGTTTATTCCGTCTTTCAGCACACAGGCACACTTAAACCCGACATCCTCAACAATGTCTCTGATTTTCCCATTGATATCCTTATCAGAACCATAGGGATAGGCAAATGTACTTATCTCTTTGTCGAGCCGCTCTTCCATCAACTTCTTTGAGAGCAGGATCTCTTCTCTTGCTTCCTCTATGGGTATTCGAGACAAGGATGGATGGGTATGAGTGTGCGCACCAAAAGATATGCCCTCCTTGTTCATCTCTATAATCTCCTCCCATGACAACATTTTATTCTTTAAGTCATAATCGGCAGCATCAACATTTAAATGTCTGAAGATAAATTCCAGAAATTTCTTCCTGTTTATGGTGCTAAGGTTCTTACTGTATTCATTGACTTCCTTAATGGCCTTCTCCTTTAAAATAGCTGTCCTCAGCGGATACTTCATGAAATTCCATTCCGATAGATCAAGTTCTCTTTTCGCGGTATTTCTAATGGCATGTGCAACGGCATCGACAAAAGGGGGAAGGTTGCCGTTTGAAGAGCCGATCGATCCAGTGGCAAGAAATACAGTGATCGGCACTCCAAACTCTTTTACAACCGGGAATACAGCATGATAAACACTCTTATACCCATCATCAAAGGTAATCACGACCGTTTTTCTCGGTACTTTTTTGCAGGATTCCAGCAAGTTCGCCGCATCTTCAAGTGAAATCAGGTTGTAATTATTTTTAACCAGGTATCTAACATGCCTTCTGAATATTTTCTCCGGAACCTCCAGGTTCAGATATCCCTTGTCGGCTATATCGTGATAGGCAAGAATTTTAATTCCGGCAGATCCTTTATTCAAAATCTCACAGAGTCTTGTTACACCAGAGTAATGCAGGAATATGCATATAACCAAACGAACAAAAGATTTGAGATCCGATACAACTTTTTTCAAATAAATAATAAGTATTTTCATCCTGGTGGTCTGAACAGAACTCTGCACTTATATTAGATTAGAGACTTTTTCTCCTGTCCTCTTCAAATAGTAACGTAGCTTATTCGGGAAGGCAGGATAGAATGTCGGCATTACACAGTTGCTGCAGATCATTATTTTGTCTCTGCGTTGCAGTCTGATAAACTCCCGGTGTTTGAAGTTACCCCAGACCTCATCAAGCCTTTTACCCTGGCAGAGGTTGCCGATAACATACTTTGGATAAAAGGGACACGGAGTGACGTCACCGTTCGGATTTATCGTAACGAGGGTGCTGCAGCCCAGGCAACGCCTGAAACCGTATTCACCACATGTGAAGGCCTCGTCAGGAGCAAAGTCAATACCCTGGAAGTTAATGTACGGGTCTGCGGCATTAATCGATTTCAGCCTGCTGATGATTTCATGAAAACGTCGGGTCTGTTGCAGGCTGAAGAGGTGGGACTTATCTTCACTTGTAACAAAATAGGGGTCTGGTCTTATCTCGTTAATTACCGAGGAGTCGATGTTATGCTGGGAAAACTCCGTTACAAGTCTTGGATAGACTGCATCCACCGGATAGTCTTTCAAAAAATCTACTATTGATTCAAAAGACTCATAATTGATGTTGGAGAGGGTTGAACAGATAATTATCTTCGGGTTTTCAGAGCCTTTCCTCGCATCAACCACAGATTCTATTGCCTTCTTTATTTTCTGAAAAGTCCCGCTGACCCCTCTGACCTTATCGCTTTCCAGATCAATGGCATCGAGAGAAAAGTAGATCGTATCGAGGCCGGCATTGACAAGGCCCTCTGCGGTCTCCCTGTCCATCAGGATACTGTTTGTCGGGAAATATGTTCTAATGTCGTTTTCGGTACAGAATCTTATCATCTTGAAGATTATGTCTTTTCTCAACAGGGCATCACCGCCGAATATTTCCACTGTTTTGATTCCATAATCCCGCAATCTTTCAAGGACAATATTCCACTCTCTCCAATCCAGCTCTAAACCCTTTTCTGCATTGCGTTTCCAGATATTACATGTCTTGCACCTACTCGTGCACCTGTAAGTCAGAAACAACATGGAATCAAGTCCCCTGACTCTGAATGAACTTATCTCGCGGTTGATGTCATTTGTTAAATCTTTTGCAATACCGTGGAACTGTTCGATCATTGTAAGCACCCCTGTAATCCTTGTGTGGGTGTATGAATCATTCCTGCAGCAAACCTAACCAATTATCTTTGGGATCGGTACACTCCCACTTTTAAGTTTGGCCAAATAGTCTCGAATCAACCCGGCTTCCAGCCGATTGTGCAATTCGCGAAAATGCTTTACAGTCGTTGCGCTATCCAGATACAACCTTCCTTTTTCAGTCTGTTTATGGCCTTCGACCGTCCCGTCTTCAACCTCTTGCAGACTCTTTATCATAAGCTGTGTCCCCAGTTTCATCATTTTTATAAAGATAGTGATTTCGTTATCGTCTTCATCCAGCTCCGGTCGTCCCTGGTGAATTATATCCCCATCATCAATTCCAGGATTAACATAATGAATTGTAACACCAACATATTCAGGCTCATTATTATATAAAGGCCAGAAATAACATGAGCAACCTCTGTAATAAGGCGCAAGTCCGCTATGCAGATTGAGTGTGCCAAGGGGAGGCACGGATAGAAGGTTCTTCTTGAGTATTGAACAGCCACATACAGCTATTACATCCGGAGATAGCTCTTTTAATAATGATACATTTTCAGAAGAAGAAACATCCCTGATTTTTGTATAGTACACAGGACATTCGCTGTATGTATCTATAATCTTACCCTTTTCATAAAAACTCTCCATAAAAAGATCAGAAACCCTACTTAAATATTTTTTATAATACAACGTATCTGAACAACGGCTTGCTATAGCAATTGGGGTTAACTTGTTTTTAAGTATCATCCTGGAGAACATTGAAAACTTTTCAGACAGTGGTTTTTCTCGATATTGGGGCTCAATAAAAATACCAACTACATTGAACTTATCAAGAATATGACTTGCGAAATACTTGTCCTGAATGTCAGGACTTATAATAATCGCCACTTTTAATCGTTCTCCGGTCATTCTTCCATTTCCCGTTTGACATCAAAATGCATCGGTTTCCTGATATAGTCAATGCACTTTGAAAATCATTTCATGCAGGTATGTCTCCTGAAATGACGTTTAGGTTCCTGTAACAGTTACCTTGTCCCTGATTCTCTTGAAAAACCTGACCGGCTTGTCTTCCAGAAAATGCAGAAACCTTGAATATACTGAATTATTAAAAACTATAAGGTTCTTATATGCCCTCACGTTGTTCGTCCATTTCTTTTTGTACTCATCATGTATGCCACACATGTCGTATTCATGAACACCATTAACAAATAACGATCGTATTATTTCATGGTCAAGGAAACTCCCTGGTGAAAAATTTTTATATTCACTGTTGAACTCCGAAAGCAAAGCTATATCACATCCCTTGTACTTCAGATGGTACTCATATGCAATCGGTTCTTTGCCTTTATAAACGCACCAGATTGAAAGCCATCCCTTGTTTCGGGCCTCCTCCGAAAGCAGCCTGAAAAATCTGTTTCTATCGGGGCAGTTAATAAACGCCTTCCCTTCCCTGTATTTCCATCCCTTCTCAGTAACAGATACGATATCATCAAATCCTTTCATGTCATTATATTCTCCGACATCAACATCACCGAGCCTCTTGATCCTGTTGCACACGTTCCTTATCGTCTTTCTATACTTACTCGAAAGACCTTTAATATACTCATCCCACTCACTCTTTATCTCGATATAGGGAGAACTCAGTCCTGGATTTACAATATATCTTTTTCCTGTCTGTTCAAGAACTTTCACCATTAAACTGTTTATGGTCTCGTCATGTATCATGTTCTTGAAAAATATTACATCCCACTCCTTACTATCATTTAGCAGAAAGGAAAAAAAAGTTCCCGCCAGGTATTCATGATTTTTTTTTAATATAAATCCGCATCCAGGAGAATCATCGTTTGAGAGGAACTCGACACCTCTTACCGGAATCCCTCTAAAACTGCTTTGACACCTCATCAGCGGAGCGATCCCTTGAATGCCGTCTCTGTCAACGGCTGCAATAATGAAAAGTCTCTTTCCCTCACCAAAGGCCTGCCACCACGAAGCAAACCATTCATGTGTCAGGAACACCCTGTCGTTTCCTGACTGTTCCAGCAAACTATTCCAGTCATGGCGCAGCTCAAGAAACTCATTAAAAGTCGTTACTGTTTTTAATTCAACATCTTGGTCATGGTTCATGGGATTACTTCAAATGTCCACCAGATCGATTTTTTTCATGTCATCATTGCCAAGACTATACTCCATAGCGGCCTTATGGATGAAGGCCGGTTCAGGATCAAGAGGCTTTAAAGAATGACTCTTCCTCAGGGACTCGATCATCTGCCATCCAATGGAGTCAATAGCCACGGGATCAACTCCAAAGAGGAGCTGATTGGTTACATCTACGGTTTCCTGGTCCCGTCCGTTGAACCATTTATATTCTGTAAAAATCGCATCCGCAAGGATCAGCCTCGTTTTCTTAACTATGAGGTCATGGGCATTAAGCATTGCAATAGAATCCTGGATCGTTGGATGAAGTCTGTCAGGAGAAGAAATCGAACCGAAATGATTCTTCATGCTTATACTTACGCCTGAGTAACCGTCGAGTGCCTTAAGTACCGGCATGTTAATCAGATAGTCACATCCGTAAGCACCTTCACCGGCAAGGACCTTGCAGAACTTGTTACCCACAAATGGAATCGGAGCCTTGAACCAGGTTGTCCAGGAATAACCTCCGAGTTCATTGCATGTGCCGACCTTTATGCCTGTCCCCCTGTTCTTTTTAAAGCCGGCATACGCAAAGGCATTATCAGTGAGATCATATATTATAATGTTGGAAGGGGGAACTCCCCGGGCGATCAGTCCTTCCGTTACTGCCGAAACGACCTTTGCCTTTGTATATATCCCCGTCACCTGGCAATTCACCTTGATCGCGACCTTTTTATCCGGATTGGGGATAATCTCTTCCCATGCTTCTTTTACGGTCAGCCTGTTTGTGAATTTTTTTATTCCCTCCATAACCATTTCACGCACTGCCGCACCGTCAAGATTCACATTATCTTTTCCACCGCTGCGGTCTGTGGCATCCGGGTTTGTGATACGGACGACCCTGCTTCGTTGCGGCGGATCAAACTTCCTGGCCCCGCACGAATAAATAAGGGATGTCAGACTCAATGCCAAAGGGGCAAGAAAAGCATCGGCCAGAAAATGTCTCCGGGTAAGGCCGGCCTTCTCAGCTTTGTATCTGCCGCTTGTCATGGGCTGGATTCAGGCACAAAAGGCTGTCTTCAGGCAATGCTCCGCCTTCTCAGTTACATAACCTGTAATTGAGAAGTAGAAATTAAAATAGTAAGCTGCGGGTTTCAGGTGCTAATCTTGTAAAAACAAACCGCAACTCATGTCTTATGCTGCTTCAAGCTCATCGGCGTATATTTTTACGCCCACACTTCTGCCTAAAAGATCTATATTAACATGAAACACATACTGGTCTTCCTTATTCCTGAGAACCCCCTCTGCTCCTTCAAGTGGGCCCCTTCTCACTCTCACCCTGGTTCCCTCCTTCAGGAAAGGATGGACATCAAACTCTTTTCCGCTTTGTATCAACAACTTCAGGGAATTTATTTCCTCAGGTGACACCGGGGCCGGATAGCCCGGGTTCAATGAGATAAAGCTTACAACACCCTTTGTCTTCAGCACATTTAAAAACGCCTCCTGGTTGGCACAAATATGGACAAAGAGATAGCCTGGAAAAAGAGGAAAGTCAACAAATTTCCTCCTGTCCTTCCACTGTCTCAGCCTCTTGACTGAAGGCAGATACGACTCCACTCCCTTTTTCAAAAGCTCGTTATGGACAGCAAATTCATGTCTTGACTTCACATACAGGGCATACCAGTTAAGGCTCCCGGATTTCATTTATTATCCTTTCTGATAAGTTAACTATCCATTTGCCCAAACTAATAAATAACGGCAACCTACCCGGTCTTGTGCCAGGGATCAAATCCTTAACCCATTTTTGCCCATTCGTCCTTTCTACTTACTTGCTTTTTTCCAGGGCCGAGCCTCTCCTGAAGTTCAGTTGTAACCTTTTTTAAGGTCTCGATATCCTTAACAATATTTTCGATCTTGCTGCTGAGGGAATCGCTGTCCTGCCAGAACCTGTTTTCAGTCTCAAGCTCCCCGATAACCTCCTTAACAAGGTCCGGACTGATCTCCCTCGTCTCTTCAACAAAGGCTGCCAACATAAGGAAGTCACAGACTATATTGATAAGTCTCGGAATGCCTTTACTGAAGTTATAAACCGAGTCAACAGTCCCGTTTTTAAATATAACCGCATCCCTGTTGCCTGCAACTTCAAGCCTGTGAAATATGTACTCCTCTGTTTCGGCCCTCGTTATGGGATAAATATGACAACTGATGCTGATCCTCTGTCGAAGCTGACGTAATTCAGAACGGGCGAGAACCTTTTTCAATTCAGGCTGTCCGACCAGGACTATCTGTAATAGCTTTGCATCGTCTGTTTCAAGATTAGACAACATTCTGACCTCTTCAAGCAGTTCAGGGGTCAGATTCTGAGCCTCATCAATCACAAGTATCGGGTTGTGTTTCTTGGCATACTGTTCGATCAGGAAATCATTCAGTTCTCTAAGCAGGGATATCTTGTCCTTGCCGTTTACATCCAGGCCAAAATCCTCGTTTATCAATGAGATGAGCTGCTCAGAAGATACCCTTGTGTTGAATATTTTCGACAGTACAATATTGCTGTCCAATCCCTTTATCAGGTTCCTTATCAAGGTCGTCTTGCCGGAGCCGACCTCCCCTGTAAGGAGCATGAATCCCACCTTCTCTGTAATGCCGTACTTGAGATATGTCAATGCCTTCCTGTGAGACCTGCTCGGAAAGAGAAAGTCAGGGCTTGGCACCAGTTCAAATGGTTTTACTCTTAGATTATAAAATCCTTCGTACATCCCTCTCCTTTAATTTCAAGCACCAGCGCTCCATATACTTTTACTTAGATAGCAAGTCTGAGCTGCAACCATGCTATATTGTTTCTGTAATCATTGGCATTTATATCCGAATCACTCAGATTGTGTGTATAACCAAGAGTTGCTGTAAGCATCCTTAAACTGTAATTAAAGGAAAGACCGAGACTGTACCTGTCTACTACTTCTTCCTCAGGCAGAAACTCATAGTTTATGTATCTTCCTGTCAGTCTTGCTGTTATTCTGGATGTAACCGGGGTGCTGGAGCCGAGGGTTACACCTTTTGACCTGTCTTCCCTCTCAGCTGTATTATATTTATCTATATTCCTGAAAGCGCTCAGGGTTATTGTACTCTTTCCACTGTAGCTGATGGCTCCGGTTGAAGCCTTTCTCTTATAAGCACCCACATTGACAGAGTCTGAAAAAGCCTCGGAATAACCTGCACTGAATATAAGGCTCTCCGTTAATAAATAATCAGCTTTAATATTCCATACAGTTGAATCAATTTCAGTGCCTGTTTTATACTCAAACCACGTCTGTCCTGCCCCGGCATTAAGAGACAGTTTTGGACTTAATTTATAGTCAATATTGAGACCGGCATCCTGCCTGTCATACTCTTCTGTCCTGGCAGGTCTGTGTGATAAATAGGTATACGTCAATGATGCCGTCATCTTTGACGTTAGCTCCTTTATAAGACTTAAAGCAGCTGAATTATTCTCTGCATCATCCCCTTCCTCTTCCTCATACCAGATATTTTCATAAGTGTAACCAACCCTTGCCAGGAATGTCCCGCTCAGGGGATATTCAAGATAGGGATTAACAATGAAGCGGTTCGAATCGGTCGTATTTGTCAGGATATTGTCCAGAGCTACCTGTCTTCGTTCATCAATTGGCACCCTCGTATATACATCAGAGACTCTTATAAAAAAAATATCTCTGTAAGGTGAAAAGGTAGACTCGATCCTTCCAAGTTGTCTTATATCATTTCTGTCAGAGTTATCCTTATAAAAATCAAAACTGAGTCTGTAGTCGAGTGAAAGGTCTATTCCCCTATCAACATAAGTCAGAGCAATTGCAGGGCTAATGCTTGTTAAGAAATCACCCTCCTCATCATATGCTGTGAGAAAAAGATTGTCATTGTACTCCTCCCTGAGAGCGATACTCGGTGTAAAGCTCAGCTCTGCCCGTGACAGGGAGACCATACTTACAAAAAAAAACGGTACCATAGAGAGTATGAGCAATATTTTGGTCTTTTTCATCCCTCACCTGTTTTGATAATAATGAGAATAATGGTAGTGGCCACTCAGAAGAACAGTTTCAGCAGCATTATATACCACTCCAAGGACGTTGGTATCCTTTAACATTGCAACTGCATCCTTCATATTATCCTCGGGAGTGACTCCTTCTCTTACCACAAATATCACTCCATCGAGAATGGCCCCGAGTGAAAGTACCTCAGCAAAGGGAAGCACCGGAGGGGCATCAAAAATAACATACCGGTCTGGATAGCGGTGCTTGAGCTCTATCACAACCTCTCTCATCCTGTTTGATGAGAGTAACTCCCCGGGGTTGGAGACCTTACGACCGGCCGGAAGAAAGACAAGTCCGCCAATGCCGGTCTTTATAAGTGCGCTACCAATACCTACACCGTCTACAAGGCAATCAGTGAGACCAATTTCCGAATGAATTCCAAGGTAATCATTTAATGATGGCTGCCTCAGGTCTGCATCAACCAAGAGGACCGTATGGTCATATTCCTGAGCAAGTGTAATGGCAAGGTTCAGGGACGTTACACTCTTGCCCTCTCCTCCTATGGCACTTGTCACCATAAGCATATTCCTGAAATCATCCATTTTTGTAAGTTTTACAACCATGGACTTTAATTTCCTGTATTCTTCAGATATTAATGAATCCGGATCAACAATAGTGACCAGATTAGGGTTCTCTATTCTTGCCTGTCTTACAACCCTGGGAACCTTGGACCCAGGCGGGCTTATCCTCCTTGATTTCTCACCATTCTTCTCTCCATCTCTCATTTTTGCAGCTTTCTCAAGAATCTCTTCTATCCTGCTCATCCGGGGTCTCCTTTCATAATCATTCAGCCGCTATCATTAACCTGTTTTCTAAAACAACCTGCCTTGTAATTGCGCTATTACATTCATCAGACTAATCTTTATATCTGCAAATGCTGTCTCTATGTATGTCAGGCCCAGCAGCTCGTGGATAAAGGCAGCACATATGATGAGGAAATAAAAACCCGCAATTGTGTATATAAACCAGTCTCTTTTCCGCTCTTTTTTCTGTTCGGCTTCATTAAAAATCCTGGGGATTACGGCAAGGACTTCCAGCTCAAGGTTTTTGATTGTCTGGACCTCTTTCACTGAAGAATCAAGAGTATCCTGGAGAAAAACTGCACCAAATCCTCCTGCAAAACCAAAAAAGATACCTGCAAGAATCAAAGCCTTCCGGTTAGGGCTTACAGGCATGGTTGGCAGGGTAGCCGGCTCAACAATCCTGAATGTCGTTGCCTTATTTGCTATTTCCATCTGCTTTGAAACCTCAGACTGTCCAAGTCTCATCAAGAGTTGTTCGTATATCTTTCTATAGGAATCCCGTTCTTTTTCAAGGTCAGCCAGCTTCTTCTTGCCTTCTGGAACATATCTGAGTTCTTTTTCTTTCTGCTTAATCATAACACCCAGCATCTTCTCTTTTGCATCAAGTGCGTTTATCTCGGACTCTATCCTGTTGAGATCCTGTTTAAGGTCCTGATATATCGGGTTAATCGTGCTTATAGCTGAATCTCCTGAATTCACTTCTCCCTGGAGTCCATTGTCCGTTGGTTGGAGGGACTGCTGTTTTTTAAGTGCCTCTATCTCCGCCTTCAGCTTTACCACCTCTGGATAATTTTCCGTATAGCTTACAAGGAGCTGATTAAGCCTGTTCTCCATAGACGCTATCAGGATATTATTGTTGCCTTTCATGTTATTAATAACAGCAACAGAATAAGGCTCCTCGCCTTTAATTTGTCCCTTGATACTCTTCCTCTTTGCAATCAGTTCATTCCTTCTGAGTTTTATCTTGCCTATATCGCTCCCATACTCCTTTATTTCATTAATTAGGGAGCGCTCGTCTATTGCTACATAGATGCCCTGATCCTGTCTGAACTTGATTATTGCATCCTCAGCCCTATCCAGTTTCCCTTTAAAGAATGCTACCTGTTCCTTAAGGAATCTGCTGGCACCATAGGCCTCTTCCCTCTTTGCAGTTACGTTTTCATTGACATAGGTTCTCACAAGACTGTTAACGTAATCCATTGCAAGCCTCGGGTCCTTGTCCTGAAACGTCACAATAAAGAGATTGTTTTTCTTAACTTTTACGTTTGTCCTTTTCTGAAAGTCAACTATCATTGCCTCCAACTCTTTATTGTCCGCTGCAAGTGTGTCAAGGTCCAGCTCGCGAAGTACACTCAGAATCAAACTCCTGCTGAGTATGGTATCCCTGAGCACCCTGATCCTTTCCGTCATTGACGGAGTAATGGCAACGCCTTTAATCAGATCGTTAATGACATTACGTTCAATAATAATAGAGCTTTTTGCTTCATATTTTCTGGGTATGAAATATCCCCCCCAGACAATGACGGACATGGTGAAGAGAGATACCACAATGAAAAGATATCTCCTCTTAATGATCATTTTCAGGTATTTCTGAATCTCTGCATATGGTAATGCCATCTTTTTACCCTTCACCCCATAATATCAAGCAACAAATAAAGACCCGTCTCTGTTGCAGGCTTTTACAGACTGAAATCGTAACCCGGGTCAAAATATACCTTCCTTGACAATCACAAAGTCACCAGGCTCTAACGCAATGTTCTCCTTAAGATCTCCCTCTTTCATAAGGTCCTTCGTCTTTACAACAATAGTCTCCATCTGCCCATCTTTCTTCCTCAGGACGAGAACATCGTTTTCCTTGGCAAATTTTGTAAATCCTCCTGCCTCCAGGAGTGCATCAAGTATTCTGATATTTTCACGGTAAAAGACATATCTGGGCTCATTTACTGCTCCTGTTATATAAATCTTGTTAAGTTCATTATCGGGCATATAGATTATGTCCTCTGCCTTCAGCATTACATCTTTGGAAAGATCGCCCTTTATAAAGAGGTTGTAGAAGTTAACATCCAGTTTCTTGCCTTCCCTGACAACATAAGCACGCTCAAGGTCTGCATTCTTAAAACTTCCAAGCCTGCAGAGAAAGCGGAGCAGACTCGTCCTGCCGGGAAGATTGTGTACACCTGAGGGGACGCCGCCGCCAAAAACATATACTTTATTGTTTGTAATTCCTGTAACTGTAACCGTTACAATAGGTTTTTTCATAATCTTCTTTAATTCCTCGGTCAGTTTTCCGGCAAGCTCTCTCGGTTTATACCCTGAAGCATCTACATCACCTACTGCCGGAAGCGTTATCTTGCCATCAGGCCTGACAATAGTATCTGCGCTGAGTTCAGGCTCCCCCCACACAGATATCTGAAGCGTGTCTCCATCACCGATCAGATAATCATTGGCAAAGGCCACCGGCAGAAAGGCCAAAGAAAATATCAAACAGAACAAGACCTTTTTCATCTTTATCTTTCCTCCCCTTTCCATTTCTCAAGAAGACTCCTGGCCCTCGCTTCATCGGCAAATTTTCCCGTTGCAATAGCCTTTTCAAGGGTTTTTCTGGCAGCTCCGGGGTTACCACTTTCTCTGTATGCAAGTGCAAGGTGATAACGGATAGTGGGATTAGCTGGAAGGAGTAAAACAGCCTTTTCAAGCATCTTCACGGCCTCATCCGCCTTGTCATTCTGTAGGAAAACATAGCCAAGGGTATCCATGACACTACCATTGAAGGGGGCAATGCTGTATGCCCTGAGTGCAAGCTTGAGTGCCTCTTCCCTGCTCCCGTATCCCTCTGCATAAAGGTATGCAAGGTTATTCAGTGCAGGAACATAATTTTCCGCCACTTCAAGAACCTGAAGGTATTTTTTGACAGAATCCTCTTTTCTCCCCATAAGGTCATAGAGATTCCCCACAGCAAAAACCGCCTGCACATACTGAGGATTATCCTTTACGATATCTTCATAAACATCAATAGCACGCTCATTTTCACCCTTCCTTGTATAAAGGGAGGCTTGCATCATCCTGGCCTTGACATTGCTACTATCAACGCTCAGTCCTTCTTTTAGTGTTTCCAGGGCCTTATCCAGCTCTTTCTTATTCATATAAACAACGGCAAGCACTGTATAGCCATCGGCAGAACGGGGTTTCTGTTTTATCAGCTTGTTGGCAACCTCCATTGCCTTATCGGTCTCCCCCTTAAGCAGATAGACCCTCACAACATCTGCCATCAAATCGGAATTCCCGGGAGTTTCCCTTTGTCTGTCCTCTATTTTTCTCAGCGCATCCTTATAGTCCCGATTTGCTATATAGGCATTAATTATCAATGGAAAAGCCTTTTCAGGAGAAATGGCTTCCATATCCTCGAACACCCTCAAAGCATCTTCAAACCTCTTTTCAGACAAATATATACGTCCCTTCAGCACCCGTACAGGGATATTGTCCGGAATCGTCTGTATGGCTTCGTCAAGCACTCTGAGGGCCTTCCTTGCATCCTTTTTCTGAACGTAATAGTTTGCAAGGGCTATAAACCCTTCCGGCGTTTTAGTCTCCATGGCCTTTTTATAATAGCCAAGCGCCTCTCTGTCCCTGCCGGTCATTTCCAGCAGTGCAGCCATTTTCATATTAGCCTTGAGATTGCCCGGGTCCCTGCTTAAGACACCCTTATACTCATCTGTAGCCTTCCTGTAATTACCCCTCACTGCATAGTAAGCGGCAATGTTAAAGTAAGGGGCAAAATAGTCAGGGTCAACACCTTTTGCCTTATAGAAATATTCAAGGGCATCATTGAACTTCTGTCCTGCCATAAGGGCTACAGCTATATAGTTGTACAGCACCGCATCTGTTTTCATGTTACTTAACCCCTCCTTCAGGGTCTTTACCGCCTTGTCATACTCCTTTTGCTTCAAATAATAAGCAGCAAGAACAAGCCTCGTATTCAATACATCCGGAGCAATCTGCACAGAGGTCTCCAGTTCCGTCTCTGCTTCTTTAAACCTTCCCTTACTGATGTTAAAAAGGCCTTTCTTAATGTAAACATCCACGAGTTTCGGATCAATATCCACGGCCCTGTCAAACTCTTTCATCCCCGCTTCATACATTCCCTTTGCCATATAGGCGCTGCCCAACACGTTATGGGCCATTGCCATATTGTCATCCATCTGTAATATCCTCTTGCTCTCGGCAATAGAATCATCAATCCTGCCCTGTTTCAGAAGTATCATCGCTATCATGAGCCGCGGTTGAACAAAAGAGGGGGCAAGGTCAACGGTCTTTTGAAACCAGCTCAGGGACATCTCCATATCTCCCTTACTGTAGTAGCTCAGCCCCATAAAGTAGTACGTCCTCATGTCGGGCTGTATACTAGCAGCCTTCTGCAAGGCGGTTATGGCTTCCTTAAAATCCTTCTGATAAAAAGAGACAATCCCCTTAAGCCGGTAACCCTCCGGCCGGTCAGGAAACTTTTTGAGGATTTTATTTGCCATCCCCTCAGCTTCCTTCAGTTCCCCGTTGGCAACATGTAATAACCCGGCCCTGAAAAAGGCGTTAACATCCTTTGGGGTTATCTCTATTATCTTCTGATAAGCCTTTAATGCCTCGTCCCTGTTATTTAAGGATGTCTCCAGGCTCGCCAGCATGTAGTATGCCTTTGTATTCCTGGCATCCCTCTCCATAGTCTCATACAGGAGTGCCCTTGCATCGCTGTCGTCACCATTATTCATGTATACCCCGGCGAGGGCAAGTCTGGCAGGGATTCTCTCAGGATCAAGGGTTAAGGCCTTCTGAAAAGAATTCCTTGCTTCCTTTGTCCGGCCCTTAATTAAAAAAAGCTGACCCAGCACCTCATATGCCTCAGGGACATCCGGTTTTTTGTGGAGATAAACCTCCACCTCCTTTATTCCATCATCCGCCCTCTCCGTATAAAGATATATCTTTGCAAGTTCCAGATGAATGTCCGTATAATCCGGCTTCTGCCTGAGGACCTTCAGAAATTCCTTCTCCGCCCTGTCAAACTTACCGGTTAAAAGATAGGCCCTTGCGAGGTAAAACCTTGCTTCAAAAAAATTCTTGTCTTTCTCAAGTACATTTTTTAAGAGAACAATAGCCCCTCGGGGATTTCCGTCCTTTATATATGCAATCCCCTCTTTAAGCAACTCCTCCCTTGGCTTATCAGCACAGCCCGCAATAAAAAAAACAATCATAAAAACCAAAAAGATTTTTTTAAACAATAGCGTACCCTCCCTGGATATTCAGCTCACCCCCCATTACCTGTTTTACCAAAGACATGAATTTCCGGTAATCAAGCGGCTTTATCATACAATAAGAGTTATCAAAGTTTTCGAGTATGCTGATCAGGTCGCTGTTAATATGATCGGAAAGGATAATCGTAGGTATATCTCTCTTCTTTATATCCTCGAAAAGAAAAGCACCATAAGGATAACTCGTTATTATCAGTCCGAATTCGTTATTGTTCAGTCTGACTGCAATATCACATGAATTAACAATCGTTTCAACCCCGTATCCCTCGAATTCAAGAATCGCATAACATACACGTGTGAACCCTGACTCATCAATTATCAGTATTGTTTTATCACATTCTGCAGGCATGACACATAATGACAGCAAATTTGATGCCTGAACAAAAGATTCGCCATATTAACGACAGAGCGTGCTAAAACCCTCAAACTGTCCCGTTAAAATTGTTGCATCTGTATCCGATAGAAACAATATTACTATAGCCATAAGGATTGGTAGAGGTGTAGCATTATGACACACCTCTACCAATCCTTTAAAATTAAAGAATTTTAATAATAATACTGTCTCCAATGGATACACTTATTCAATATTCCAGTCCTTGAGCCTTTTGTAAAGCGCCTTCCTCGAGATCCCGAGCAGCCTTGCAGCCTTTGACTTATTACCATTGCATACCCGAAGTGCATTCTTTACAGCCTCAGACTCCAATTCACTGAGGGTCTTTAATGAATGAAGGGGCTCCTCCCTTTTTTTCAGGGATACAAACTCCTCAGGGAGTTCCCGTGAGGTAATAGTATCCCCCTTTGAAAGCACCACAGCCCTCTCCATAACATTCCTCAGTTGCCTGACATTTCCCGGCCAGTGGTAGTCATGAAATATTCTCATCACCTCATCTGATACAGTAAGCACTTTTTTCTCTCTTATACAGAACTCGTTGACATATTCCGATACAAGTAAAGGAATGTCATCCTGCCTCTCTCTGAGAAGGGGCACATTAATCTGAATAACGTTCAGCCTGTATAAAAGGTCCTTCCTGAAATTACCTCCCTTCGACTCCTTTTCAAGATCGCGATTTGTAGATGACACAAGCCTGAAATGGACCTTAATCTTCCTGTTGCTTCCAAGTCTCTCTATCTCTCTCTCCTGAAGGACCCTGAGCAGCTTTGCCTGAACCGAAAGATCAAGTTCACCTATCTCGTCAAGGAAGAGGGTACCACCGGAGGCCTCCTCAAACCTGCCTATCCTTCTTGAAACAGCTCCTGTAAAAGCCCCCTTTTCATATCCAAAGAGTTCAGACTCAAGTAACTCACGCGGTATGGCAGCACAATTCACTGCAACAAAGGGCCGATCCCTCCGGTCACTGCCGAAATGTAATGCCCGGGCAATTAATTCCTTTCCAGTTCCGGTCTCACCACAAATAATAACACTGCTCTCCGAATCCTTTATTGTCTCAATTGTATTGAATATCTTGAGCATCAGGGGTGTTTTCCCGATAATCCGTGGAAGGGTTGTTTCTTCTGCAAGTCTCTTTCTGAGCGCGTCAATCTCTCTTTTAAGTCGCCTCTGTTCGACTGCCCTCGCAAGGATACTCTTGAGTTTCAGATAGTCAGGGGGCTTGATAAAGTAGTAAAAAGCGCCATGTGTAATTGCATGTACAGCAGAATCAACGGTCCCGTATGCAGTCAGGAAGATAACGGGAATGTCGGGGTGGTTTTCAGTAACGTGTTCAAAAAGCTGCATCCCGTCCCTGCCCGGCATTCTCAGATCCGTAATCACTACATCTACGTCTTCCTGATGGAGCGCTTTCAGGGCCATGTCAACGTCTATGGACTCTACAACATTATAATCAGCTTCCAGAAGTATTGCAGACAGCACCTTGATGGCGTTTGGCTCGTCGTCTACAATCAATACTGTTCCATTGCCCATTCATACCTCTCCTAACTACTTACGCGAAGATACAATCTTACAGTAGTTCCAGCACCCTTTCTGCTCTTTATCTCCAGAGAACCGCCATAATACTGAAGGATCTCACGGGTAATAAACAATCCAAACCCCCTGCCCTTATTTTCAGGGGAAATATCGTTAATGCCACTGTCAGCCATCCCCGGTCCGGTATCAGAGACCTCGATCAATACAAAATCATTACCGGAGACATTTTGAGTCCTCGTCCTCACTGAAAGCTGCCCTCCTGAGCCCATCGCCTCGATCGCATTGTTTATAACGTTCAGCACCGCCTGTTCAAGCTGAAATGAGTCTATTGCCGCCAGCGGTATATCCCCATACTTATAGTCGGTACTTATGTCATTCGTATGCGTCTGGAGTGACGTATAAATCTCTATTTTTTTTAACAACATGGTTACATCCGACTCAGACAAACCGGCAACAGATATGGATGTACTGAGAAATTTTGAGATAAAATTATCAAGCCGCGTTATCTCCTCCTCCATTATCCTCGTAAACTCTATAAGGGTCTGTTCGTTCGAATATTTCTCTCTGAGATAGACAACAGAGCCCTTTATGGCATTCAACGGGTTTCTGACTCCGTGTGCAAGGGTGGAGGCTATTTTACCAATATCAATAAGCCGCTGGGAATCTTGCAATTTCCTGGCCATTGAACAGGCCGAGTAAGGACTGATCTCTACCCTGAGCTCTTCAATTTTTCCGCTGTCAACTCTTACCGGATCGATTCTTACATCAGCTTTAACCCGGTCATGCAGGCAATTAAAGGAATATCCTTTAAGGTTCAGGGGGGTTTTATCTGCCAGTGCCACGGACAGGGCATCCCTGTCGTCAGCTAATATCCTTGGAAGCACTTCATAATATTTCATGCCAAGTACTGCAGAGGAAGGTATCCCCGTAACCTCTGTAATCTCGTTTCCCCAGGAATTGATGCATAACATGTCATCGGTACAAAAACTATAGGATTGCTTCACAATACCCCCCTCTACTGAAGAAGAGATGTGACAAGTGAGAATCTTTAGTCAAACCTGCCGTTGCCAGCCACAGTTGTTAAGTATTTTTAATCTGTTAAGTATTTTTAATTATAACGGATATATAAAAAAAACTCCGGAGATTTTTCTATACAGAAATAACCCCAGAGACATGTTCCTATTAAGATTATAATGAAAAATCTCCTGAAATATCAAGAAAAATAGGCATATTTCTTGCTTTTTAAAATTGCATTTAAATGAAGGTTATACAATTTTACAGGTGAACAAGGAGGCAACATGTGCGGAATAGTCGGATATATTGGGAGGAGGAACTCTCTGCCGATTTTGGTTGACGGATTGAAGAGACTTGAGTACAGGGGGTATGATTCTGCGGGAATTGCCTTTCAGAATGGCAAGGGGATAGAGATATATAAAACAAAAGGCAAGATTAAGGACCTGCAGAAGATCCTGCCGCATCCTACACCGGACGCAATGGTAGGACTGGGACACACAAGATGGGCCACACATGGAGTCCCTTCTTCCAGGAACGCCCATCCGCACAGTGCAGACGGGATAGCAGTAGTCCACAACGGGATAATCGAGAATTACAGGAACCTGAGATCGCATCTCATTGCAGAGGGTCATACATTCTCTTCCGATACCGACACTGAGGTTATTCCACAGATGATTTCAAGCTATCTGCGGAAGAAACTGCCTATAAGGGATGCCATAAAAGAAACGGTTGCACACTTACGGGGTACCTTTGCAATAGGTATAATGAACGAGGCACATCCTAAAACCCTTTTTTCCATCAGAAAAGGAAGCCCTCTTGTAATAGGCATTGGCGATGGGGAATTTTTCTTTGCCTCTGATGTTTCCGCACTCCTTCCATACACAAAAAGGTTTATCTTCATGGAAGACGGACAGATATGTACGATTGGAGAGGAAGGGATAGAGCTTCGGTATCTTGACTCTCAGGAAACCACACCTGTTGAGGAGCAGGCAGTAGAGATTGACTGGACTCCGTCCATGGCTGAAAAAGAAGGTTATAATCACTTCATGCTCAAGGAAATCCATGAACAGCCAAGGGCGATGATGGATACCATCAGGGAGTGGACAGAAGACCCCGAGAGGATCCTTGACGAATTTGGTCTCACTGTAAAACGGACAATCGGGCTCAAAAAGCTACAGGTCGTTGCCTGCGGCACATCCTACCACGCAGCCCTCGTAGGCAAATACATGATAGAGGACATTGCACGCATCCCTGTTGATGTTGAAATAGCCTCTGAGTTCAGATATAAAAGCCCCATAATTGAACATGACTCCCTCTTTATCTCGATCACTCAATCCGGAGAGACCGCAGATACACTTGCGGCTCAGAGGGAAGCAAAGAAGAGGGGGGCCAGGACGCTGACTATCTGCAACGTGGTAGGGAGCACATCATCCAGAGAGGCAGACTCCGTCTTATACACAAGGACCGGCCCAGAGATAGGTGTGGCCTCTACAAAGGCATTCACTGCACAGATAGGGGCACTCTGCCTTCTTTCCATTGCACTGGGAATCAGGACCGGAAGGCTGACTCCCGGAGAGGCTGGCACACTGAGGTCTCAACTCCTGAAGATACCGGCATTTATGGAAAAGACACTGAAGATGAATTCAGGAATCGAAGAGCTTGCCAGGACACTCATATACTCAAAGACGTTCCTTTACCTCGGCAGGGGCATAAACTATCCGATAGCCCTTGAGGGAGCCCTGAAACTGAAGGAAATATCATACATACCTGCTACGGGATATCCTGCCGGAGAGATGAAACATGGTCCCATAGCCCTGATAGAAGAAGGACTACCGGTTGTTGTGGTAGCACCTGTGGATAACCTCTTTGAAAAAACCCTCTCCAACATAGAGGAGGTTAAGGCACGTGGTGGAAGGGTGATAGCAGTAACTGATGAGCCTGAATCACTTCGTGACAAGGTGGATGACCTGATTGTGGTGCCCTCTGCACACACTTCACTATCGCCCCTTGTCAATGTTATCCCCCTGCAACTCCTTGCATATTACATCGGCATGTTGAGGGGCTGTGATGTCGACCAGCCAAGAAACCTGGCAAAGAGTGTAACAGTTGAATAGATTAAAAAGAGACGGTATAGAATAAGGATATGGTAGGCGGAACAGGGATCGAACCTGTGACCTCAGCCTTGTAAGGGCTGCGCTCTCCCAATTGAGCTATCCGCCCATGTATCATTATTTAAAGACGTAAAATTTAAAGACATAAAACGCAAAGCGTTATGGACAAAGCAGAAAAAACTCCGTGTTACGCACTGTGCCCTTATGAGCCTTATCTTTAACGTTTTGCGCTCCCTAACTCTCTTCTTTCAGCCTCGCGATATAGTTGATTCCATATCTCAAGTGGTTATATTCTAAAATAAAACAGTATTTTTGTCAAATTCCCGGGAACGGCTTCAACTATGGGCTTCAGCCCAGTTTTTGCCATATCCGATATCGACCCTGATGGGCACCAAAATGACAGCGGCATTCTCCATCTCATGTTTGACAAGGTCTTTTACAGGCTGAAGCTCGTCTTCCCTTACCTCAATGACGAGTTCGTCATGGACCTGAAGGAGCATCCTGCTCTGAAGCCTTTCGGCTTTAAGCCTTTTGCTTATATTTATCATGGCCTTCTTTATGATATCGGCAGCCGTACCCTGTATGGGGGTATTCATGGCAAGCCTCTCTCCAAACGCACGCTTCTGGGCATTTGAGCTCCTCAGTTCAGGTATCTCCCGCTTTCTTCCAAAGAGGGTCCTCACATATCCAACCCTCTTTGCCTCCTCGATTATCTGCTTCACATAACGCCTGACACCGGGATGCTTCTCAAAATACTGCTCAATATAGACCCTGGCATCCTCCCTTGAGGAGCCTATGGCCCCTGAAAGGCCAAAGGCAGACATACCATAGACGACACCGAAGTTTACCGTCTTGGCCACCCTCCGCATCTCCGGGGTCACCTGCTCCCTGGAAACGCCAAACAGTTCCGCCGCAGTCCTTGTATGAATATCTATCTCTTTCCTGAAGGCATCAATTAGCCCTTCATCCCTGCTCAGGTGTGCAAGTATCCTCAGCTCGATCTGGGAATAGTCGGCAGAGAGCAGGAAAAAACCCTTCTCGGCAATAAATGCCTGTCTTATCCTTATTCCCCACTCCCCCCTGATGGGGATATTCTGCAGATTAGGGTCACTGCTGCTGAGCCTGCCGGTGGCGGTTACGGTCTGGTTGAAAGATGTATGAATACGGCCTGTCTCCGGACTGACCAGTTTTGGAAGGGCGTCAACGTAGGTGTTTTTCAGCTTGCTGAGCGTCCTCCAGTTCAGTATTTCACCGGGCAGCTCATGCATGAGGGCAAGTTCCTCAAGAACACCAACCTCGGTGGAATATCCTGTCTTTGTCTTTTTCCCGGGCTTCAGGCCGAGGGATTCAAACAATACTGCGCCCAGTTGCCGGGGTGAGTTGATATTGAACTCCTCACCGGCCAAAAAATATATCCTTGTCTTCAGGGCTGTCAACTCACGTTCAAGCTCTCCGGAAAGGTCGTTCAGAAGTTCAGTATCCACTTTTATACCCGCCTCCTCCATATCAGCAAGAACCCTTATCAGGGGCATCTCGATTTCAGAATAAAGACCCTCAAGCCCCTCCCCTTTCAGTTTCCCAAACAATATCCCCTCCAACTCCATGACAACGGCGGCATTGGAAGCTGAAAACTCGGTTGCCTCTTCAATACTCACCGCTGCAAGGGAAGAGCGCTTTCCGGCAACCTCTTTAAATGTCTTGATTCTCAGGGAGAGGTACTCAAGGCTGACCTCTTCAAGGTTGTGATTCTGTTTGTTCGGATTAAGGAGGTATGAGGCAACCATGGTATCATAAAGCTCACCCTTCAGATCAATGCCTGATTTTCTGAGTACGAGGAGTTTAGTCTTTAAATCATGGCCGATCTTCCTTATTGATTCGTTCTCAAAAAGCGGCCTGAATGCGTCAATGACTGTCCCGGCATCCAGCTGTCCGGGGGCTTCAGGGTAGTGATGGGCAATGGGCACATAATAGCCCCGGCCCTTCCCGGATGAAAAAGAGATGCCGATAACCTCTGCACTGACGGGGTGGGTGCCCGAAAATTCCACATTGAAGGCAAAGGAGTCCTCCATGGCATTTAGCAGGGCCTTGAGACGCCCTGATTCCAACACTGTCTCATAGCTGCCGGAGACATTCTGAGGAGGTATTAATTTAAGAAAAGTCCCGAATTCAAGCTCGCTGAAGAGATTGAGCAACTCCTGCCAGTCAGGCTCCCGGCGTATACACTCACTCACATCAAAATCAAGGGGCACATCCCTGTCAACTGTTGTCAGGGCATAGCTCCTGAGTATGGAATCCCTGTTCTCTGTGATGAGCTTTCTCAGCCTCTCCCGCTTTATCAGTTCAGGTTTGTCAAGAATATCATTAAGGGTGTGGTCCTTAAGAATCTCGCAGGCAGTCTTCTCACCGATACCCTTTACACCCGGGATATTGTCTGCCGTGTCACCTGTGAGGGCCATAACTTCCGGGATCCTCTCCGGGGGGATACCAAACCTCTCTATAACATCCGCCCTGCCGATGACCCGGTCCTTTACCGGATCATATATCCGGATGTGCCCGTCAACGACCTGGAGCATATCCTTGTCACCGGAGACAATATAGGCATCAACCCCCTCAGTGGCAGACTTGACCGACAGGGTGGCAAGCACGTCATCCGCCTCATACCCCGGCACCTCGTATATCTTTATCCTGAAGGCCTGAACAATCTTCTTTATGTAAGGCATCTGCATAATCAGCTCATCAGGGGCCGGAGGCCTCTGGGCCTTGTACTCTTCATATACCCGGTGTCTCTCTGTGGGAAGGGGTGAATCAAAGGAGACCACAATAGCGTCCGGCTCCTTTTCTCTCAGTATCTTGAGAAGCGTGTTGATAAAGCCATAGATGGCGTTGGTGGGAAACCCCTTGGAGTTGCTCAACCCCTTAATTGCGTGGTATGCGCGGTAGACATAGGAATTTCCGTCAATGAGATAGATGTTTGCGGGTTTTTTCATAATACCTATTTAAATCTCCATCACTCTTTATCCCTCTTTCCCCGCCTCTTCTGTTTCCAGGACTTTTTTATACTCACATTCCTTGTTCGGACAGGTAATGGTAACCTGTCCTGTCCTGTCCCTCTTTTCCACCAGATATTTTGAGTCACACTCCGGACACTTCTCAGCTATCGGCTTGTTCCAGGATGCGAATTTGCACTCAGGCCAGTTACTGCAACTCCAGAAGACCTTGCCCTTTTTACTCTTCCTCTCGATTATCTCCCCGCCGTCAAGGGGACAGCTCACGCCTGTGCCAAGGGGTTTTGTGCCCTTGCATTCAGGATAACGTGTACAGGCAAGGAACCTGCCGTAGCGGCTCTGCTTTATCACCATTGGAGAACTGCATTGAGGACACTTCTCCGTGGTCTCCTCTACAGGCTTCAGATTGCCGTTTTCCTCTTCAAGGGGTTTTGTGTTCTTGCACTCCGGATAACCGGTACAGGCAAGGAAACGCCCGTGCCTGCCCCACCTCTTGACCATTGGCAGCCCGCATGACTCACACAGGATATCCGTTGGTTCATCCTCGGGTCTTATTCTTTCCTGTGAATCCATTGCCTCGCTGAGGTCCTTGCTGAAAGGGTCGTAAAACTCCCTGACCACCCTGACCCACTTCAGCTTGCCCTCTTCCACCCTGTCCAGCTCGTCCTCCATCTTAACTGTAAAGCCTATATCTATGAGCTCGGGAAACCTCTCAACAAGGAGATCGTTTACAAGCATACCCAACTCTGTGGGCCTCAACTTGCCCTCTTCCCTCTTTACGTACTTCCTTTCCTGAATAGTCGAGAGGATGGCAGCATATGTACTCGGCCTTCCGATGCCCTTCTCTTCAAGGGCCTTGACAAGTGAGGCCTCGGTAAACCTTGGGGGTGGCTGCGTAAAGTGTTGTGATGCGCTTATATCCTTCAGTGAAAGGGTCTCTCCCTCCTTCAGGCGGGGCAGCAGACCCTCTTCTCCGGTATCCTCGTCCGTAGTAGTGTCAACACTCTCTGTATAAACAGCCATAAACCCTTTAAACCTTATCACATCACCCGACACCCTGAACTCTGCGCCGTTTCCTTCAGGAGTAATGATAAAAGTGGTCTGTTCAATCTCTGCCGGGGCCATCTGGCTTGCCACAAACCGCTGCCATATCAGCCTGTACAGGGAATACTGGTCCCTTGAAAGGAAGGCCTTGATGGACTCCGGAGGCCTGTTCATATACGTCGGCCTTACCGCCTCATGTGCGTCCTGTGCCTGACCTTTCTTCTTATATGCCGGAGGTGTCTTGGGAAGATACTCCTTGCCGTATTTTTCTTCTATAAAAACCCGTGCAGCCTCCTGGGCCTCTGTGGATATCCTGACCGAATCAGTCCTCATGTACGTAATCAGGCCAACCGAGCCTTCTTCACCAAGCTCAATCCCTTCGTAAAGCTGCTGTGCAACAACCATGGTCTTCTTTGGCGTAAATCTGAGCTTTCTGGAGGCCTCCTGCTGAAGGGTACTGGTAATAAAGGGTGGAGAGGGCTTACGTTTCCTGAGTTTTTTCTCTATCTTCTCAAGCACATAGGTCTTTGTCTTCAGTTCTTCGACGAGGGCCTCTGCCGTTGTCTTGTCTTTGATAAGGAATTCATTCTTCTCACGGTTTATTACATGCTTCTCTTTATATTTAAAGAGTCTTGCCTTGAACTCGGGAGGCACGGAACCCTCAAAGAGACCCCCTATGTTCCAGTATTCAGTGGGCTTGAAAGCCTCTATATCCCGTTCCCTCTCCACGATGATCCTTACGGCAACAGACTGCACACGGCCCGCACTCAGTCCCCTCCGCACCTTTCTCCACAGGAGAGGACTCAATCCGTAGCCCACAAGCCTGTCCAGAATCCTTCTTGCCTGCTGGGCATCCACCTTGTTCATATCAACCTTGCCAGCGTTTTTGACGGCATCACGCACTGCCTTTTCTGTAATCTCGTTAAAGGTAATCCTGTATATCTCCTTACCGTCGGCCTTGCCGGATTTACCTCCTCCGGCCTTCTTTAACTCTTCAACTATATGCCAGGCTATTGCCTCACCCTCCCTGTCCGGGTCAGGCGCAAGATAGACAACATCCGCCTCCCTGGCAGCCTTTCTCAATTCCTTGATAATCTTCTCCTTCCCGGGAATAACAACATAGCTGGGAGAAAAATCCTTCTCCACATCAACGCCGAGCTCTTTGGCAGGAAGGTCCCTGACATGACCGACTGATGCCTTTACGGAAAAACCCTTGCCCAGGATCTTGTTTATCGTCTTGGCCTTTGCAGGTGACTCTACTATTACAAGTGATTTCATTCTCAATACCTCTTTAATTTAAAGTAAACATCTGTTGCAAATGTTCCGGTAATCAGTGCCATATAACGCTTTTACCATTACCATAAACAAGGGCATAAATCTCTTCTGTCTCAAGCCCGCTATTCTTCATAAAGAGATATACCACCACTGACTTTATGGTATCCAGATCCTCGTCCCCTATCAAACGGCTCTTCTCAAGAATCCGCAGCTCATCATTTACCTTGAAGAGATTAATGTCCGACATCTCAAGTTTCACGATAATATCATCAAATTCATTCTCTTCTTCAAGCGAATCACCGTTTATTACCTTCACAATCTCCATAAACTTTCTATACACTCCTGAAACCTCCTAATAGTTCTTTAAAGACGAAAAGCGCATGGCGCATGGCGTTAAAATCCCGTATCCTGCACGCTTTGCTCTATGCTCTATGCGTCTTAGTCCTCTCCATTGCTCCATCACTCCAGGTTTCATCCCCTACATCTCAAGATAAAACTTTTTACCTCCTGACTGCTTAACAATCCCTTTGAGCTCAAGGGTTGTAAGAATTCCAAGCACCCTGTAGGAGGGCAAACCACTCTGTCTTGTCAGTTCATCAATATGTAACGGCTCCAGAGACAATTTCTCTGTAATACTCTTCTCCTCTTCAGTTAAGGTGACTGCGCACCTTTTTCTCTCCCTTATAAAACCCTTAAGCTGCGGAGCCAGTTCCTCTATTATATCAGCTGCCTTTTCCACGAGACGCGCCCCCTGCCTGATAAGGGCATTGGTCCCCGAAGACCTCGTTGAGGTTATCATTCCGGGGACGGCAAAGACCTCACGACCCTGCTCAAGTGCGTAACGGGCTGTTATAAGTGTGCCGCTGTCACCTGTGGCCTCAACAACAAGGACACCAAGGGAGAGACCGCTTATCAGACGGTTCCTCCGCGGAAAGTTCTCCCGCTCCGGTTTGGTACCCAGGGGGTACTCACTGATAACAGATCCATTTGCCTCTATCATCTTCATCAGCCCGGCGTTCTCAGGAGGATAAGGGACATCCAGTCCTGAACCAAGAACGGCAATGCTCCTGCCACCCTTTCTCAGGGCCGCCTTATGTGCCACTGTATCAATTCCCCGTGCCATGCCGCTTACTACCGTCATACCCAGCCTGCCAAGTTCTCCTGCAATCATATCCGTTACCCTTACTCCATAATCCGTCGGCCTCCTGGGACCAACGACTGCAATGGAAAACCTGTCCTCTTCTTTTATATCACCCATTGCATAAAAAATCAAAGGGCTGTCACTTATCTCCTTCAGAAAACAGGGGTAGGAGGGGTCACTGTACCTGATAATTTTCACACCCAGGGCCTCGCACTTTTTAAGAATCCCCTCGATTCTTCCCCAATCCTTAAAAGACTTTATGGCCAACGCCCTGCGCTCTCCCACACCCTCTACAGACTTAAGTCCTCTCGGAGTTGCCTTAAAAACCGCCTCAGGTAACCCAAAGGTATTCAGGAGATTCCTCATCCTTGCAGGCCCTATATCCTTTATTGAGGAGAGGGCAATCCAGTAGATTAAGTCATTTGTCATCTTCCATTGGTCATTTTCCATTTTCTCTGCTTCAGTCTCAATGCATTAAGTTTTATAAAACCCTCGGCATCCTTCTGATTATAGACCTCTTCAGCCTCAAAGGTTGCAAGCTCGGTGCTGTATAAACTCTTTGGAGAAGTTCTTCCAACTACACTGCAGTTGCCCTTGTATAATTTAAGCCTCACCCTTCCTGTCACATCCGCCTGAATCCTGTCCATCATCTCCTGGAGCATCTCCCTCTCAGGAGAGAACCAGTAACCATAGTAGACACATTCAGCATATTTCGGTATCAGTGAATCCCTGAGGTGCAAAACCTCCCTGTCAAGAGTAATGGACTCCATGGCCCTGTGGGCAACATGGAGGACCGTGCCTCCGGGTGTCTCGTACACACCCCTTGACTTAATCCCGACATACCTGTTCTCTACAAGATCCACCCTGCCTATTCCATGCTCACCGGCAATCGCGTTCAGCCTTGAAAGAAGCTCAAAGGGGCTGAGTTTTTCACCGTCAATGGCCACGGGGTTGCCCTTTTCATAATCTATCTCAATGTAAACCGGTTTATCAGGAGCCTTCTCCGGTGAAACCATCATTGTATACATATCATCCGGTGGTTCCGCCCACGGGTCTTCAAGCACTCCGCCCTCATAACTTATATGGAAGATATTCATGTCCATACTGTATGGTTTTTCCTTTGTAACCGGCACATCTATACCCTTTGCCCGGGCATAATCAATGAGAGATTCTCTCGAGTTAAAAGGCCACTGCCTCCAGGGCGCTATCACCTGTATGTCGGGCTTCATTGCATAATAGGTAAGCTCGAACCTCACTTGGTCATTACCCTTACCCGTAGCACCGTGGGCAACCGCATCCGCCCCTTCCTTCTCAACAATCTCAATCTGCCTCTTTGCAATAAGGGGCCTGGCAATGGAAGTGCCCAGCAGATAAACTCCTTCATAAACGGCATTTGCCCTGAGCATGGGAAAAATATAGTCCCTGACAAATTCCTCTCTCAGGTCTTCAATATAGGCACGCAGTGCGCCTGTACTGAGGGCCTTGTCCCTGACAGCCTCAAGGTCTTCTTCCTGGCCAAGGTCTGCACAGTACGCAATGACCTCTGCATTGTATGTATCCTTAAGCCATTCAATTGCAACCGAGGTATCAAGACCTCCTGAATAAGCAAGAACTATCTTCATCTATCCTCCCTTGAAAATCAAAAAAACTCTGGAGTAATGGAGTGTTGGAGTGATGGAATTCAATTCTCCAATTTCCCGTCAGTGTCTCCACGGTATATACCTTCCTGCGTTAAAAACGCTTACCTGGCGATTTATACACTAAAAAATAGTAATGATATCTGTCAAGTAAGCCGCCAGAGGCAATATCAATTCATCCGCAGATTTCAGGGAAAGATTATATACAGACTTTAATCCTCAGATTACGCAGATGACTCAGATTTTAAAAGCGATGGTGTGTGTGAAGGGCATATCCCCGGCCTGGATATTTTATAGTATTATACGTACAGAGGATAGAGGCGCATAGCGCAAGGAGCATAGCGCAGAGAGCATGGCGCAAAAGACAAGGCGCATGGCGTATGGTGGGACATGGAGCTATTACCTTAACGCTTTATCCTTAACGCTATGCGCTATGCTCCATGCGCCTTATCCTTTGCGCCTTTGAGAAACTGAAGGGGGGGAAAATGATGAAATACGTCATAACAGGAAACGGTGTTGCAGGCACAACTGCGGCAGCCTTTATCAGAAAGATCGACAATGACGGCATGATAACCATTATTAGTGATGAGACATATCCCTTTTACAGCAGAATAAGGCTCATAGACTTTCTGTCCGGGGATGTTGATGAAAAAAGTATTATTTTAAAAAAGGACACCTGGTATGAAGAAAACAAAATCAACCTTATCCTGAATACGGCTGTAACAGATATGGATATTGCAAAAAAGGAACTAACCATATCACATGATAAAAAACTGAAATATGACAAGCTCCTGATGGCAACAGGTGGAATACCCTTTGTTCCCGCCATTGCCGGTGCCGATAAAAAAGGGGTCTTTACCCTCAGGACCCTGAAAGATGCAATTGCAATAAGGGAGTATGCAGGGATGGGTAATAAGCGTCTCCTCATAATCGGAGGTGGCGTGCTCGGTCTTGAGGCAGGGAACGCCCTGAGAAAGTCCGGCATCTCTGTTGCAGTTGTCGAGTTTTTCGCAAGGCTTCTTCCAAGACAGATGGACCCTGACGGTGCCGATATACTCAGGACACAGATGGAGCAGATGGGATTCAGATTCTATCTCGGCACAAAAACAGAAGAGATATTTGGTGCAGACAAGGTTGAAGGAGTATTACTTGAAGATGGAAGAAGAGTTGCCTGCGACATGATAATCATATCTGCAGGCGTCAGGCCAAATGCAACCCTTGCTCAAAAGGCCGGGCTGAAGATTGAAAAAGGCCTGATTGTTAACGACAGGATGAAAACGGAACTGCCGGATATTTACGCAGCAGGAGATTTGATACAACACAGGGGGGTCTTTTACGGAATATGGCCTGCTGCAGAAAAACAGGGTGAAGTTGCAGGGATAAACATGGCAGGAGGAAACGCTGTTTATAAAGGCACGACAATATCCAATTTCCTGAAGATTGCAGGGGTGGGTCTTGTTGCAGCCGGCAACATTGACGCCGAAGGGAATCACGAATCAATAGTAATAAAAGATCCCGGCAAATTTATCTATAAAAAACTCGTCATCAGGGAAAACAGAATAATCGGCACAATTCTTTACGGAGATATAAAGGATATGCGAAGGATTGTCAAGGCAATCGAAAACAGGACGGATATAAGCGCAATAAGGAATGAGCTTGAGAAGTGGAATTTAGAGGGACTTACGCAGAGCAGCAAAGACTAAGGCGCATGGCGTAAAAGATAAAAGCAAAGGCGCATGGCGCAGAAGGCATAAGCTCATTTACGTCTTATCCTTAACGCTATGCTCTATGCGCTCTGCTCCATGCGCCTTTAACTTTAAAAAATTTGACTTTGTCTCCCTCTTTGGGGTTTAATTAATATCATGCGTTTACCTGTGATGGCTGCAAACTGGAAGATGAACAAGACTACGAAGGAGACCGAGGGGTTTATTAATGGTTTCCTCCCGCTTGTAAAGGATGTGCAGGATGTGGAGATAGTTATTGCCCCGCCTTTTACCTCGCTGCCGGTTGCTGCAAAACTCCTCGGAGAGAGTAACATTAAACTCGCAGGACAGAATGTCTTTTATGAGGTGTCAGGGGCTTATACGGGGGAAATATCCCCTCTTATGCTTAAGGATGTGGAGTGCTCATATGTGATTATCGGCCACTCAGAGAGGCGCCAGTATTTTGGTGAGACTGACGAGACTGTGAACAGGAAGATCAGGGCAGCCATAAGCGCAGGGCTTGCAGTAATATTCTGCATTGGAGAAACACTTGAGGAAAGAGAGTCCGGGGATACATTTAATATACTGAAGAGGCAGATAACAGAGGGATTAAGCGGAATTACCGCCAACGGGCTTGTTCTGGCATATGAGCCTGTATGGGCCATCGGCACCGGCAGGACCGCATCACCTGAGCAGGCACAGGAGGCGCACCGGTTTATCAGGTCGGAACTCGAAAACCTCTATGGTGATACTGCCGGCACAATAAGAATTCTCTATGGTGGAAGTGTAAAACCGGATAATGTATCCTCCCTGATGTCAAAGGAGGATGTGGACGGCGCCCTTGTTGGAGGGGCGAGTCTGAAACCGGACAGTTTTGCAGGAATAGTCAAGTACATTTAGCGGAGATAAACAATTATGATAATAACAATACTTACATTTATTCACGTAACCATATGTCTGTTACTGATAGGCATAGTCCTGATTCAGGGTGGAAAGGGAGCCGAGCTTGGTTCAGCCTTCGGAGGCGGATCGAGTCAGACGATATTCGGCGGCAGGGGTGCGGCTACATTCATGAACAAGCTCACCACAGGGATTGCCATAGCCTTTATGGTTACGTCCCTTATACTTACAGTGGTTTCTGTAAAACAGGGCTCTGTTGTCAAATCCACCATTATGCCTGAAGAGAGGGCCATACCCTCCTCTCCTGCAGGTGTGACTCCTGGGTCAGAGGGGGCAAACCCGGCTATACCTGAACAGGTCCCGACAGATAAACCGGCAAGGAAATAAACTCTCCCCGCAGATATGTTCTTTAGTAAACATCTGCATAAACCCTGATTCAAGCAAAAATCGTCATACTATCAAGAGTGTCCTTGACTTTAAGCTTTATAAAGGTATAAAATATTGTTATGAATCTGGCACATACACTTGTTTCTTACTAAAAACCCCATGTCAAAACCAAAAAAATCCACATGCTAAAAAAACCCCTTAGAATGGCGAATGCCGCAATCCAGTTTAACCTCTTTAAAAAGAGAAATCTTATCAAGGTAGGGCACAGGATAACCCACAAATGCAATTACAAGTGCTCTTACTGTTCGCTATGGAAGGACAATCTCAGGGAACTGGATACCATACAGGCATTGAATCTTGTGGATCAGGTTGCTGATATGGGTTGTGTAGTCTATGCCATAAGCGGGGGAGAACCCCTTATAAGAAAAGACCTTCCCGATATTCTCAAACGGATAAAGAAGAGAGGCATGATAGCAAAAATAGTTACAAACGGCTCTCTTGTAGCAAAAAGAATCGATGAAATATGTAACAACGTGGACGTAATGAACTTCTCTTTCGATACAGTAAATGCAGATGTCCCTGAAGATATTGGCATTATAAAAGTCCTTAACGATTCTGTAACCGAAGGCATTAAGGTAGCGGTCAAAAAGATCCCCCACGTCGGGCTTAACGTGGTACTTACCAAGCTGTCTGCAAAAGAGCTTGATAAAATTGTAGCAACGGGTTACGAACTTGGGATTAAATCTTTCACCTTCTTTCCCCTCATCACTCATTTCAACTATAAAAACCTGGATGAACTTGAAAAAAGATATGATAATATCTATGGAGGCATAGATAACTATAGAAACGCTGTCTTAAAAATAAGGGAACTTCGGGATAAAGGTTATCCTGTAACAATGAGCAACATGATGCTTGATGCCATGTACACATTCAAGATACCAAAGATGAAGTGCATCTCAGGATACCTTAGCTGTGGTATATCGCCTGACGGTAAGCTGGGAACATGTTATGAATTTTTTAAAGAGAGTACGGGATCGTTTCATGATAAAAACTTTAAAGAACTTTGGGAAGAGCTTGGAAATAATCTAAGTGTAGTGGATAATTGCAAGGGGTGCCTCCTGCACTGCTACTTTGAGCCTAATGCAATATTTTCAGCATCTCCCGGAGCCATCTTCTCGTACGGCAAAAGATATATCAGGGCTCTTTTGCGGTAAAATGACCATAATTCAGATCTCCTATCACCTGTTAATAACAGATGATACCTTATGAAAGTTCTACTTATCCATCCCCCAATTAGCATGACAAAGAACACCCCGCCTATATTTAATTCGCTGCCACTGGGGCTGGGATACATTGCATCAGTGCTTGAGCAGAATAATATTGATGTCAGGATCATTGATGGCTACATTGAAGGTCTGAATCGCGAGAAACTCAGCAATGAACTTGACGCTTACTCACCTGACCTGGTAGGAATCAGCGTTGTAACACCGAGGGCAAAACAGGGACTGGAGATTGCAAGGATAATCAAGGAGAAATCACCGGAAACATACGTGGTGCTTGGCGGGCCACACATCACTGCTCTTGGCCCCGAGGTCATCACACGCGACGAAGTGGACATAACAGTCATTGGAGAAGGCGAATACACCATGTTGGATATAGTCAGTACCCTTGGAGGCAATCGGGACTTAAGTGGTGTCAAAGGGATTCTCTTTAAGAAAAACGGTAACGTGATCAACACGGGGGTCAGGCCGATAGTTAAGGATCTGGACCAGATACCTTACCCTGCCTTTCATTTACTGCCGATCGGAAAATACACTCCCTATCCCTCAAATACAAGAGGCAGGCCAGGCAATTTCGTCAATATAATTACAAGCAGGGGCTGTCCACATGCCTGCACATATTGTGATGTCAAGCTCACATTTGGCCAGAGCTTCCGGGTCCACAGCCCGGAGTATGTGATAGAGGAAATTCAACATCTGTATGATAAATACAAGGTCAGGAATTTCTCCTTCCGCGACAGTATATTCAACCTGAACAAGGAACGAATAAAACAGATCTGCAGGCTGATTATCAAACGGGGTCTTGACATCTCCTGGGAATGTAACGGCAGGGTGAACTACGTGGATGAAGAACTCCTGAGAGCAATGAAAGAAGCAGGCTGCTGGCAGATTCAGTACGGAGTGGAATCCGGCAATCAGGAGATACTGAACAAGGCCTCCAGAAACACAACTATTGATCAGATAAAGGAAGCCTTCAAGCTGACAAAAGAGGTTGGCCTTGAGGTCCACGGATACTTTATGGTTGGACTGCCGGGAGAGACAAAGGAGACCCTTAAAGACACGATTAAGCTGGCAAAGGAGATAAGCCCGGACCTCGTAGGATTCACAATCGCCATCCCGTTCCCCGGAACGGAATTCTTTGAATGGGCCAAAGAACATAACTACCTGAGGACCGATGACTGGAACAGTTTTGTTTATAATACCGCAATTGTAGAGACTCCCCAGCTAAGTATCAATGACCTGCTGGATGCCCAGAAAAAGGCGCTCAGAAGCTATTACCTGAGACCAAGCCAGATATTAAAACATGCACTGAAGATGAGGTCATTCAATGATCTGAAGACCAATATTGGGTATGCAAAGGTGCTGCTCTTCAGTTTCAAGGATATATACAGGGGATAACCCTGGATTTCCTGCCTTCTCACTATTTTCCTTGATATTTTCTTTCATACGCAATCGATTTGTGATAATATGGTAGTATAATTTATCTGCCTTGGCCGATGGGCTCCAAGGCCTGTTCATATCATAATTAAGGAGGTCATCATGATTGTAATAGCCGAAAATCTGAACACGAGAAACCAGGCTTACATGAAGGCAGTAACGGAGTTTGACCCCGAGACAATCAAACGCCTGAGTGGTGAACTTGTAAACACAGGGGCTGATGTTATCAACATTCAGTGCTCACTGGACGGCTCCGGAGATGAGGAGATGCTTCCGAGGGTTGTTGAGGTCATAGTTCAATCACATGATCCGGTTATAAGTCTTGATACAAGAAATACCGAGGCACTCAAAAGGTCTGTTTCCCTGTGTACGAAACCGCCGATTATCAACTATCTCTCTCTTGAAGAGCAAAACGCTGAAAAAATCCTCTCACTCTGCCGTAACAACCAGTGCTGGTTGATAATCAGGGCATTGAAGGGCATAATCCCTACCTCCCTTGAGGGTAAAATGCAGGTACTTGAAGAACTGATCGAGATGGCCAATGCAGCGGACATACCGAATGTACGGCTTTTTGCAGACCCGTCCGTGGTACATATAGGCAGGGGAATGGGACAGGACCACATCGCAAGCTCCCATGAATGCATTCTTGCCCTTAAAGAGATGGTTGACCCGCCCATAAATACCATAGCCTGGATATCCAATGTCTCGGTGGGACTCAATAAAAACCTGAAATCAACAGTAGATTCAACTTTTATGACTTACATGGCAGGTGCCGGACTGGATGCCGCCATAGTTGATGTTCTTGACACGGAGATCATGAAAACCATCTACCTGATAAGATCGTTCAGAGATGAGATAATCTTTTCAGAGGCTGACCTGGAGGGTGTGGGATGATTACCGGTAAAGAAGACCTGATAGAGGCAATTGTTGAGGCCTACGCAATGGAGAAGGGAACAAGGGATTTTTATGATTTTGCAGCTTCAAAGGCCAAGGTTGATTATGCAAAAGAGACTTTCACAAAACTCCGTGACTGGGAAGAGACCCATATGAACTACCTTGAGTTTTTACACCGGTCCCTTCAGGGAGATATTGAGACCCTGAGCTACGAAGAGTTCAGGAAAAAGGTTCCCGCTACGCATATTGAGTCGGGAATTCCTGTAAAAAACGCCGAAGAGCTGTTTGAGGAAAAGGAATTTATTGACGATACTGAAGCCATTATATTGGCACTTGAGATTGAGGGGAAGGCATTTAATTTTTACAGAAAACTGTCTGATTCAGCAGAGGATTCCAATGCAAAGGTAATCTTCAGGGAAATGATGTCCCAGGAAGAGAAACACATCGACTCCCTCATGAGCTTGAAGAGGACTACGGGGTGAGGAGAGAAGATTGGAGTGGTGGAGTGGTGGAGTGGTGGAGTAAGGATTATGGAGTGATAGGAAGCTTTATAGGGTTATCTTGTCAGTTAACTCCTAAACTCCTCAACTTTTTTTATCCTTAACTCCTCAACTCTAAAAAACAGGAGGCAAAAGGGTTGTTAAAACTAAAACACGGGATTGCTGAACTTTACAGAAAAGTGGCAACCTCCCTGCCATCGGATATCGAAAATGAACTCAAACAGGCACATGAAATAGAAGATGAAGGGATTGCCAAAGAGGCAATGAAGGTAGTCCTTGAAAATATTGCACTTGCAAGAAAGACATCACGACCCATTTGTCAGGATACCGGAGTGCCGACATTCTTTGTCAGAATCCCGCAACAACTGAGCCAGAAGGAATTGAGGGAGATCATCGTTGTTGCCACAAGGGAGGCCACTGAAAAGGTGCCCCTCAGGCCAAATGCCGTGGATATCCTCACAGATAAAAATTCAGGGGACAATACCGGAAAAAACATCCCGGTGATATACTTTGAAGAGACCGGGGAGCATGTCCTCACGATTGATCTCATGCTCAAAGGCTCGGGATGTGAAAATGCAGGACAGATCTACAAGCTGCCGGCAGAAGAGATAAACGCCCAGAGAGACCTTGACGGAGTCAGAAAGTGTATAATTGATACTGTTTTCAAGGCACAGGGAAGGGGTTGTCCCCCTTATACCCTTGGCGTCGGGATTGGGGCAACAAAAGACCAGGTCTCTGTGCTTGCAAAGAGGCAACTGCTCAGACGGATTGATGAAAGAGACGGAGATGAAGAAATCCACGCCCTGCAGGTAAGGCTCCTTGATGAACTGAATCAGCTTGGCATAGGGCCCCTCGGATTTGGCGGCAAGACCACGGTAATCGGGGTAAATATAGACTACAACCACCGCCACCCGGCCTCCTACTTTGTGGATGTCTCGGTCTGCTGCTGGGCTAACAGGCGGGGAAGACTGGTTTGGGGATAGAGAATATTTATACCTTGGAGGCACTCAGTGGATCTCAAACGATTAACTACCCCACTCTCTGAAGAAGATACCGGTTCATTGAGAGTGGGAGACTTTGTGATGCTGAATGGAATGCTTGTAACAGGCAGGGACAGGGTCCATAAATTTCTGTTCAGCGAAAAACTTGACAGTAAATCCATCCCCTTTGAACTCAAAGGTGCTGTACTCTATCACTGCGGGCCAATAATCAAGAAAGAAGAGCAGGGATACAGGCTTATAGCCGGCGGGCCGACAACAAGTCAAAGGGTGGAGATGTATGAGTGGTGGGTGATAAAAGAGTATGGACTGAAGGGAATTATAGGGAAAGGCGGCATGGGAGAAAAGACCCTCCAAGCACTGAGAGAAGAGGGGTGTGTTTATCTCCATACCATAAGCGGCGCTGCAGTTTATCTTGCTGACAGGATAAAGAGGGTTGTGGATGGCTGGAAGATTGAGGAGTTCGGGGAGCCGGAGGCCATGTGGCTCATAGAGGTTGAGGATTTCCCTGCAATAGTCACGATGGATGCCCATGGAAACAGTCTGCACAAGACCATTACTGAAAACTCTATGAAAGTATATAAGGAGCTGATTTTATAAGAACAAGCTAATCTGCGGATAGAGGATATTAGTTTCTATATCTTTTTAAAACTATGATATTTATTGCTGGAGCAACAGGTTTTGTAGGCAGACACCTTACAAGGAGTTTAAGCTCCGGAGAGTATAGGGTAAGGTGCCTTGTGAGGTCTGATAAAGGGGCCGGAGCATGCACGTCCCCTGGCTTTGAGACTACTAAAGGTGACATTACCGACAGGGAGAGTTTGAAGGGAAAACTTGAAGGGGTCAGGCTTGTCACTCATCTTGTCGGGATTATCAGGGAGCAGGGAAAGAGCACTTTTGACAGGGTCCATATTGAAGGGACAAAAAACCTTGTTGATGAAGCAAAATCCTCTGATGTCGAGCACTTCTTCTTTCAGTCAGCCCTTGGTGCAGACCTCCGCTCTCCGTTTAAATACCTTCGGACAAAGGCCGAAGCTGAAGAGATAGTAAAAGACTCCGGAATCCCCTATACCATATTCCGGCCCTCGTTAATAATAGGCCCTGGTGATGGATTTACAGAAAACATAAAGGAGCTGCTAAGACTTGGGCCTGTTGTGCCTGTGCCAGGGGATGGAAAGGCAAGGTTTCAGCCGATATTCATTGATGACTGGGTCAGATGTTTCTTAAAGATTCTTGATGGTCAGGACTTTATAAACCGGGTTCTTGAGTTTGGAGGCCCTGAGCATCTGAGTTACAACGAGATATTGAAACTCATAATGAAGGAGATGGGGATAAACAAACCCATTGTACATATCCCCCCCACTATCACAAAGGCCGGACTCCCCTTTCTTCAGGTCTTCAGAACACTTGGCAGGACAGTTGGAATAAAAATGCCGGATGTAAGTGCTGAGCAGATCGACCTTCTTCAGCTCGACAATATTACTGAGCTGGATTCTGTAGAACACGAGTTTGGTTTCAGGCCTGTGGGGTTTGAAGAGGCTGTAAAGAAGACACTTACGGATCAACCAGACAAGACCTGAAGTTCATTGTATTTAGATGACAGATAGCCAGGGCCAGGGCATCAGCACCATCAGGAGAGGGCTCTTCGTCAAGGGAGAGGATAGTCTTTACCATCTTCTGGACCTGCCTTTTTTCAGCCCTGCCATATCCTACAACCGCTTTTTTTATCTCATTTGGACTATATTCCTGTAAAACAACCCCCTCTTCAGCCACAGCAAGCAAAATGACACCCCTTGCATGGCCAAGGTGAAGCGCTGCTTTTACTCCCTTTGCAAAAAAGACCTTCTCTATAACTGCCTGCTCCGGGTCATACAGCTTCATGATATCCCTGATGTCTTCATGCAGTTGCTTCAACCTTATATGCAGAGGCTCTTTTTTGGGGAGGGCTATTACTCCTGAACTTACATGCAAAAGGTTCTTGCGATCATCCTGCTCTACAACTCCGTATCCGCAAAGAATACTTCCGGGGTCTATCCCTACAATCCTGATATCTCACCTCGCATTCAGAAGTTACAATACTTACTCAGCGCTATCGCTTTCTGGGCACCTCAAAGAGTATCTCATCAACCATCTGACAGAGTATATGACCCAGGGTTATATGCACTTCCTGAACCCTCGGGGTATCAGTTGAGGCAACCACAAAAGCATACGCGGACCTGGAAGCCATCCTGGTACCCTTTCCCCCGGTAAATGATATTGCAACCAGCTTCTTTTTCTTTGCTACATCAAGGGCCTTGTGGATGTTTTTAGATGCCCCGCTCGTACTGATGGCAATAACAATATCTCCCTCTTCAGACAGACTCCTCAACTGACGGGCAAATACTTCAGAATAATCATAGTCATTGGCAATAGCCGTCAATACGGCAACGTCGGTATTCAGGGCAATAGCGGGCAGACCGGGTCTTTCTCTCTTAAAGCGGTTTATAAATTCCGCAGCAATATGTGAGGCATCAGTGGCAGAGCCCCCGTTGCCAAAGAGGATGAGCTTTTTCCCGTCATTGAAAGCATCGGCAATGACTTTAGAGACCTGGATTATATTATCGATATTCTCTTCAAAAAACTGCTTCTTTACCTCAAGGCTGTCCCGGACAGCCTTTAAAATTGATTCTTTCATCAAGTATTACTCCTTAACAGATAAATGTCGACTCGCCTCTGTCCCATAGACTCTGTCAAAATAAATGACGCCACCCCCTGTAGGTTAGTACTATCAGCGGTCCATGCCTGCTTTTTTTCGGTAGTGCTCTTTGAAAGTTTTGTTTTCGATTGATAATCATTCAGGGTTGGTGGACCTTTCTTGCCACATGCAAGGACAATTAAAGAAAAGGCCACCAGTAAAGCTAATCCTGCTATTCTTACCATAAATCTCATTTCAGGTTAAATTATACCACTATAACGATTTCCTTAGCCGGTCAATCTGCCTTCTTACCTCGTCCGGAGATGTGCCTCCCCTTGAATTTCTTCTCTTCACAGCCTTTTCAATGGTAAGAAGTTCAAAAATGTCCGCACCTATCAAAGGTGAAAACCCTTTGAACTCATCAAGCGTCAATTCATGAAGTTCCGAGTCTCTTTCAATGGCATATCTGACAACCCTTCCGGTAACCTCATGGGCATCACGGAAGGGCAGACCCTTTCCAACCAGGTACTCGGCAAGGTCAGTGGCAAGCGAATAACCCGCGGCAGCTGTATCCTTCATCCTCTTTTTATTAAACCTGACCCTTGGCAACATCTCGACAAGTATGGTCAGAACGCTGTTAAGGGTATCAACAGTATCAAATACCGGAAGTTTGTCCTCCTGCATATCCCTGTTATATGCAAGGGGGAGGGCCTTCATGGTTGTTAAAAGACCTATGAGTGCACCATAAACGCGGCCGACTTTCCCCCTTATCAATTCCGCCACATCCGGGTTCTTCTTCTGCGGCATTATACTTGAACCCGTTGTAAAGGCATCAGGAAGCTCAATAAAGGAAAACTCCTCTGTTGACCAGAGGACAAGCTCTTCTGCCATCCTGCTGAGATGAAGCATCAGGATTGAGCCAATGGACAGAAACTCAAGGGCAAAATCCCTGTCTGAAACCGCATCCATACTGTTGCCGGCAATCCTCTTAAACTTCAGAAGCCTTGCAACATAGGCCCTGTCTATCGGCAGGGTGGTACCGGCAAGGGCACATGCGCCAAGGGGAAGTGTGTTGATCCTCTTGAGGGCATCCTGAAGCCTTTCCCTGTCACGCTGAAACATCTCGACATATGCAAGAATATGATGCCCGAGGGTTACGGGCTGAGCCCTCTGAAGGTGAGTATATCCCGGCATTATCGTATCTGCATGCCTTTTGGCAAGCCTCAAAAGAACCCTCTGAAGCTTTTTTATTGTCCTTATAAACCCCTCCACTTCAGCCCTGAGATAAAGCCTCAGGTCAAGGGCAACCTGGTCATTGCGGGAGCGTGCTGTGTGGAGCTTGCCGCCTGAAGGCCCGATCTTCTTTATGAGTGCAGCCTCTATATTCATGTGTATATCCTCAAGATCCTGCCTAAAACGAAACTTGCCTGCTTCTATTTCAGAGGCTATCTCCTGAAGACCCTTGATAATCTTATCAGCATCATCACCAGAAATGATTCCCTGACGGGCGAGCATCCGTGCATGTGCAATACTGCCCTGAATGTCGTAAGGCCAGAGCCTCCAGTCAAAGGATATGGACTCAGTAAATGCCTCGACACTACCGGCAGTCTTCTCTTTAAACCTTCCAGCCCAGGGTTTCTTCATTCCGCTA
>JAYWMQ010000026.1 GCA_035873375.1 Nitrospirota bacterium
TGCCTATTTGCGCTTCCTCTTTGAAGAACTGCCCGGTGCCAATACAGAGGAAGATTACAGGGCTCTTCTGCCCCAGTACGTTAATCGTGGCTCCATCGTCCTTCTTGGTTAATCACGTGGGGTTTATTTGACGCTTACGTTGTAATCGCATTTTTTCTTATCGCTGCTTTTTAATGACCCTTTAGTAGACAGAGAGACAGGGGTCATAGACAGCAGGTCTACACATTTCACAGATTCAATCTCTTGCTGATAGAATTTATCTTTTTTCTAAGCTTCCTATCATTGTCTAATGTCAGTTTAAACCTGTGGCTTGCCTGAGATACAGCAGACTCACCAATGCCGAAATAACTCCCGATTTCCTTCAGTGTCCTTCTGCTATACCTGTGGCAGAGATATAGACTTGCTTTCCTGGAAAGTACCGGATCCTCTTCCATTACCACTTTTACCTCATTGGATATTTCTTCAATCGTTGGCCCGGTGGTTAGCTCTGCTAATGCTGGTAGATTGCGGTCAACCTTTTTGCCGTCGAGATACCTATCCTTTATTTCATCAACAAAATTAATCCTTCCAAGAATAGTTGAAGCCACTGTCTCTTCTAATGGACTTACGTACTTCCTGTTAACAAAGGCATTTGCAAATTTACGGTATCTCTTCTGCGCTGTGGATACCTTTTTGCCAAAATAGTCCAAAATAAAATCCGTCTTAAGCCACTGAGGTTTCTTTCCGTGACCAATATAGTATTGGTAACTTGACCATTGGTATTCTTCCGGCACTTCTACCATGCCGGCCCTGACTGGATTTAAATGAATATAACGGGAGAGCTCTCCTGCATATTCATCAGCATCTACTACAATTGCCTTATACCTCCCCTGAAATAGATGCCCATCCCTTTGTCGCCTGGTGTTAAAGTATGTTGTATATGCACCGTTTATATGCCGCATTATCTGTGACAGGTTACCTAAGGGTGTTTCTAATAAGAGATGATAATGGTTGGTCATCAAACAATAGACATGTATTACTGCTCCATATCGCTCGGTAGAGGATGCCAAATAGGATAGAAACTTCTCCCTGTCCCTTGCACTTTTGAATATGTTCTTTCGGTCGTTACCCCTCGATGTAATATGGTAAAACGCACCAAGATATTCTATCCGCAAGGGCCTTGCCATTTAGTATTTTTACACAGCCCCTTACATTTTGTCAAGTGTGTAGACCTGACCCCTCTTGACCCCCTTTTGAACACGCCTATATCGGCGGCGGATATGATTCAAGTTCTGGGTTTCAGTTGCCTCTTAACAGCGGCTCTTTTGAACGGGTAGTCCAGGGCGCCCAGGCCATGGGTCACAAAGTTTCAGTTGCCTCTTAACAGCGGCTCTTTTGAACGATGGAGGGCAAACAAACAAAAATGCGAGGGCGTTTCAGTTGCCTCTTAACAGCGGCTCTTTTGAACTCTTGACAGAACCGACGGTAAGAGATTCTCAAATGCTGGTTTCAGTTGCCTCTTAACAGCGGCTCTTTTGAACGAAGACAAGTACTCGGTCAATAAGAGGAAGGCGTATGTTTCAGTTGCCTCTTAACAGCGGCTCTTTTGAACACCCGGTATGTATGTTTACGGCGCGCCATCCAGCGGCGGTTTCAGTTGCCTCTTAACAGCGGCTCTTTTGAACAAGAAACCAGTCTCCGTATTCGGAGTTGGTTTGTGTTTCAGTTGCCTCTTAACAGCGGCTCTTTTGAACATGAATACAGGATTTGAGGATATATTGATGTTGCGGTTTCAGTTGCCTCTTAACAGCGGCTCTTTTGAACCTAAGGGATTTAGTAGATGCCGGCGTTAAGGTAAGTATTAGTTTCAGTTGCCTCTTAACAGCGGCTCTTTTGAACTAGAAGTTATGGTAGAGGATCAGGGCTATGACCTCAAATGTTTCAGTTGCCTCTTAACAGCGGCTCTTTTGAACCCTCCCTCTGTAAACCCTTGATACATAAGCCTCTACAGAGCAATTCCCGCCTGTCTAAAATTTCTCCCTCCATTTCCCTCAAAATTGTACCACAAAACAGCCTTAAAGTTGTCAAAGAACCAGTGTTTGCAACGCCCGCCTGAGAGAATTTATAAAAAACACCCTTTTTCTCTTTAATTTCCCCCTGTTACTCACCTGTTGTTAAACTCTTACCTTATATTCGTATTTCTCAGGCGGTAATTAAGCGGTATCTTCCGAATCCGCTTGTTGTATGCTGCCTCTCCATTATACATTATACTGGGATAACTGAGGACAGTAAATGCACTTGTTGCCTTGAATATGACCCCGGCAATTTAAATGTGCAGGCATTGCGTTTTAATAAGGACTGTGGTCAAAGATTACCATATCTCCCGTTACAGTTTTCATAGTACACAACACGTCCCGGAAGTTCGTCCCTCACAGCCATATCCCCTTCTCTGGTCAGATCATAAAGTAATCGTTATTCCTGTATATAAGCTGCACTCCATCTACTGTTGTTTTCCCGGAGTCTTTTTTGCATAGATAATAAAATCTGATATGGTCAACGGTTACATCGATCATGGTCTCAAGGGATGCCTTGAGTGCATCAATCTGATCCGGATCAAGGTAGCATTCGAATATACTCTTCTGAACCCTCATGCCATAGTTTTCCAGTTCAGAAGATACCTGCTCTCTCCTTTTGTCATCTGTGATATCGTATGTTACAACCATAAACATAACTATATTATAAAAAACCGGTCATCATCACTTATACTGCCGGTTCCCCTGTATTCGATCTTTCCGAAACATGCGTTGCAGAGGGGATAAAACCTTACACTATCCGCATCCTTATCGATTTTAGAGAGAATTTTATCCCTGAGCATTCTATATTGCACATCCGATATATCACAATCAAACACACTGAACTGTACCCTCTTTCCAAATCCTTCCAGGGTTTTCTGAACCTCTCTTCTGCGGCCATCATCACTTATGTCATAACATACCATGTAAAACATTGTCATTTAATCATCATCGGTTCATACTTTTCCAGATTCCCTTCAATTACCTGTCGCAGTCCCTGTACCTGAAGGTCGATACACCGCCTGTAATCAACATGATGTCCTGTGGGAGTATGAGAAATGGAACTATTCATTTTATTTTCAAAGGCCCTTATAAATACCTTTCTTGCATCCCCCTTCAGAAGACAAGGGGAACCACTGCCATGTGGCAAAAGAAAATCTTTTTTCTTAATACTGCCCCTCAGGATCAGGCTGATCACGACAGCATCCACAACCGGAGCCCTGAACTCCTCCAGTATATCGGATACAAGAGCCGGATGTCCATTTCTCAACTTGTGCAAAAACCCAATATATGGATGCAGGCCGTGCATTCGGACCATGGCAAAAATGTTATAAAAAAGCAGGGTATATCCATAACTCAGCAGACTGTTTACAGGGTCAGGGGGAGGCTGTTTCTGTCTTTTCCTGAAATTCCAGTCGTCTCCCAGCAAGGTCCTCAGCGCTGAAAAATACATTGCAGATGCAGCGCCTTCAACTCCCATAAGTTCATCACGCATGACCACGCTGGATATCTTGTTAAGCATAAGATTCATTTTCTGCACATCGGGCTCAAAACGCATGTGCCTTCTCTTTCTGCCATACCTCTGGATTATAACCTTTGAATTGTTAATCTTTGCCTTTATAATTGCCTTTCCTGTCTCAAGTGACAGGGCCTCGTTATCGGCCATCTCAAACTGTCTTTTATGCAAGGCGACATTCGTTATTTTAAAGGAGCTGATCTCGCCGAAATATCTGCCCCTGCTTGAAAGGAGAATAACCGGGATGTCTTTTTCAAGGCAAAACTTCATCGCCTGGGTCGTCAACTGGACATTCCCGAAAACAAGCACCTGGTCGACCTTTATGGCGGGAATTACCTTTATCTCCACCCTGTCCTTCAATATCCTGAACCGTTCATCTTCCTTGGCAAGCACGGAGCCCTGCTCCAAAAGATAAAGGGTCCTCAAAAAGGGGTTTTTAGAGGCAGACGGCTCTATCTCCGGTCTCTCCTGGAAAAAAGAATCAAGATTGTCTTCTTCAGACTCATTAATCGCGTCTTTAAACGCCTTTGCCATTACAGTATCCGGCAAATCCGGTATCCAGGGGGGTATTACTGTTTTTTTCCTTTCAGATATTTCAGATATTATTGGGGGCCTGACAGGTTCTTTTTCAATTTCCAGTTTAGCTTCATAGATCGGCCTGAAAATCATTGATCGCAGGAATTCCACTCCAAGATATTTAAAGCCATCATTGAAATGAACAAGCCGTGTTTTATCATGATGAAGACTCAGCTTCAATTTTTTTAAGGCATCCTCTGTAAGCTCAAGTGCATCTTCAGCATCCGGCCTCTCCTTGCACAGGATAATAAAGTCATCAGCAAACCTGACATGTTTATACCTGGCGTTCATTAATGTTTCATCAAAAACATCAAGATACAGGTTGGACAACAGTGGAGATACCGGAGAACCCTGCGGAACACCCTTTGTCAGCCTTGTCCTGTGCCCCCTGTATACAACTTCCGCCTTCAACCACATACTTATCAGGTGCAGGACCCTTTCGTCACTGATATATCTACTGATTTCTCTTAACAGGATCTCATGGTCAATCTCGTCAAAATACGCGGTTATATCAGCATCCACGACCCACAAATATCCCCGGTTCCTGTAGTCAATAATCTTTTGTACGGCCTTCTTTACAGACATTCCCTTCCTGTATGCAAAGCTGCATTCTTCAAACTCCCTGTCCAGGATCGGCGTGAGCACCATCGCAGCGGATGTTTGCACCACGCGATCCCTTACCGCCGGGATTGAGAGCCACCTTGTCCCACCGTCATCCTTCGGTATGCCGACCTTCAGCAACGCCTCAGGTTTATACTCGCCATCCAGGAGGTTTTTTCTTAGGAACATGAGCGTCTCATTCAGGGATAGAGAGAACTCTTCGATAGTGACATTGTCCACTCCCGGTCCCCCGGCATTTTCCTCCACCCTGTCAAAGGCCCTGAGGAGATTGGAATAAGAACATATTTCCTCAAAAAGGCTCATGTCACCCTCCACTAAAAAGGATTTCCCCAAAAAGTTGCCTCCTGTCTCTGTTGCCAGCTTGCCAGCCTGATAGCTTGTTAGCTTAGATTTGTTGCCTTTTATCAACGGCTCTTTTGAACGAAAGGGAGGCGTGATGGGAAAGCTTGAGGTGTTGGAGTTTCAGTTGCCTTTTATCAACGGCTCTTTTGAACACAATTCAACCCTCGTCTATACTGTCCCAAATAAATCGGAGTTTCAGTTGCCTTTTATCAACGGCTCTTTTGAACATTAATAAAGTTTTATTCCGCAAGGATGAAGTTAGGTAAGTGTTTCAGTTGCCTTTTATCAACGGCTCTTTTGAACTAAAAGTGATCGGGACGCGGTAAGGAAAGCGATGGTGGGTTTCAGTTGCCTTTTATCAACGGCTCTTTTGAACTTCAGGCCGGGATTGCAGCACATGCAGTGTTGCAGTTTCAGTTGCCTTTTATCAACGGCTCTTTTGAACTTGTCATGAGTGACGAGAGGCAGGTAGCCGTAGCGTTTCAGTTGCCTCTTAACAACGGCTCTTTTGAACTCTGTGTGGAAAGAGAAGGCTTTCCATACAGAAAGTTTCAGTTGCCTCTTAACAACGGCTCTTTTGAACAAGATGACAAGAGACGAAAAGGATAAACTAATGTTTCAGTTTCAGTTGCCTCTTAACAACGGCTCTTTTGAACACCGCGTCAAGCCGAACGTAAGAAGGTATGTCGGAATAAAGTTTCAGTTGCCTCTTAACAACGGCTCTTTTGAACACAAAGGGTTGAGTTATTAGTCGGCAAACATGAGCATACGGGTTTCAGTTGCCTCTTAACAACGGCTCTTTTGAACAATTGATGTTGTCGTGACAATAGCAACATCTTATTAGTTTCAGTTGCCTCTTAACAACGGCTCTTTTGAACGTTTTTGCAGTTTTGTTTATCTTGGCTTTTATTATCTGTTTCAGTTGCCTCTTAACAACGGCTCTTTTGAACGGCGAAGGACCGTGAGGTCCGGGTACAGAACCGAAGTTTCAGTTGCCTCTTAACAACGGCTCTTTTGAACTCGGGATCGGCATGGCAAAAAGCCAGCCGTTTATAGTTTCAGTTGCCTCTTAACAACGGCTCTTTTGAACGCTCTCGCGGTCTTAGGGTTCGTGGCTTTATGTTTGTTTCAGTTGCCTCTTAACAACGGCTCTTTTGAACCAAAATTGTGGGTCCGACCGAGCTCGGGGCCATCCTGTTTCAGTTGCCTCTTAACAACGGCTCTTTTGAACGATGAGATAATGGGTCTGATCAGCATATTCAGGCCAAGTTTCAGTTGCCTCTTAACAACGGCTCTTTTGAACAACCGGCGTTGGTCTCGACCATGGAGACCGTGGGGAAGGTTTCAGTTGCCTCTTAACAACGGCTCTTTTGAACCCTCCCTCTGTAAACCCTTGATACATAAGGCTCTACAGGGCAATTCCCGCCTGTCTAAAATTTCTCTCTCCATTTCCCTTAAAATTGTACCAAAAACAGCCTTAAAGTTGTCAAAGAACCAGTGTTTGCAACGCCCGCCTGAGAGAATTTATAAAAAACAGGCATTTTCTCTTTAAATTTCCCCAGTTACTCGCCTATTATTAAACTTTTACCTTATATTCGTATTTCTCAGGCGGCATTAAGCGGTATCTTCCGAATCCGCTTGTTGTATGCTGCCCTACTCCGAGCACCTCTCCCAGCTTCAAAAAAGGATAAAACCGGCCTATCTCTCCATTATACCTTATTATCCCTAATTGTCCACCGATTTTCAGGGATTTATGCTGTCTTGAGGAAAATCTGTTAAAATCCCGCCATTCCGTATATGCTTTTGTTTCAATCTTACCGGCCAAGGTAAAGAGGTCCTGTTTTTCGGGCTCGATCCTCTCCTTGTCAAAGCCCTTGCCATTACAGTAAAGGTTGTTAAGGTTTATAATCCTCTTTATTAAAAGTCTGAAAAAGGTCTCAAAAGAGAGATTACAATAATTAAGCCCACTTATCCCCTCTCTTATTTTTAGCGGGGTAAGTAACTCAATACTGCATTGGTCAACAGTCATGGCCTCTTCCTCAAAAAACGCAGAAGCATCAATCGAGTCCTCTGCCACCACGGATTTCACACGAAACCTCCCCCTCCTGCTGCCTATACCCGCTCTGCCCATCTCTTCAACAGTCATTATAAACTTATCCACATGCCCTGCTGCCTCACCTATAAGCACCATATCGAGTTGCAGCCTCTCACCTGTTTCATATCCCTTTTTGCCGTCAAGCCTGGGAAGCATCACGTATGGAAGCGGCCTGTCCGTAAAGAAATACCTGTAATAAAGACAGCCTGCACACATATCGCATTCATCACAAGCAGTCTTGTCCCACCTGCAAAGACATGCCAGATTCCTCAATGCCTCCCCAAAACCACCCCGCCACCGATCACCCTTGACCTCATCAGGGCCAAGATGGATCTTTTCAAGTGGAAACAGGGTAAATTCAACCTTTAAAGCCCTGAACCCTGAAAGGGTCTGCTTAAGATAACTTGTTCCCGGCTGTGTTGTTGATTGTTGGTTCATTGGTTGTGATGTTTCCGTATTCATTTCAATTCAAACACTCTCATCTACGAGACGGCTCCGTAAATGTCTCCTGTTGTTGGAAGACACTACAGTTCTTTTAAATCAATACGGACTATGATCAAATATCAGTATATCTCCGGTTACAGGACTTCTGTATATCAGTTTTTTCACCTTCCCATGCAAGGCATGTGCAACCCTCAGGTAGAGCCATACAGGAGCCCTTCCAGTAAGGATGACTTCATTTCCATTACCTGCCATCTCTTCAGCCTTTCGGATATACGAGTCAAGATCAGCGAGTTTGGCAGTCTCAGTAAAAAAGGTGCTAAGGTCAATAACTATCATCGTTCCCTCGGGCTATTTGATCAAGTGACACCAGAACTCATAATTACCCTTTTGATTTTTATGATAGAGCTTGACAGGCCTCCAGTTATCAAACATAGCACCAATTAATGTTCCTGCCTGGATTGGCCCAGCAATAAAAAGATGTATCTCTGTTGCGTCCTGTGCTTCAAGCTGCCTTCTTTTCACTCTTAACGTATTGATAAAATCTTCTATAGTTTCAGGACTAAGTCCATTCATATTGAGTTCTTCAACAGGCATTTTCTCCCATTCACCGCCTTTGCTTCTTAAAAACCTCTCAACGTCTCCCTTTATGGAGTCAGTTGTGGGCAGTAAAGAAACGGCAAGAGCGTATGGATTTATCGTCTTTATGTCTTTGTGATAGTCAACGAGTTCCTTGAAATTCTCTATTTTGGGGGATGTACCGGCAATCTCCTGCAACCGTTTATTTTGCCGCCGGAGTTTTATCCATATGAGGACAGAAAACAATGCAGCAATCAGTCCGGTTACAACGCTGATTTTGTCCAGCGCATCAAATATAGGTTCAATAATCTCCATCAGTTAGTTCCTGAGAGGAGATTTTATTTTCATCAATATCATAGAGGCTCTGTGATGGTCTCCTTCTCCCAGAAAACCTGGATGAAGATGCCTATGAAAAGAGCGGCTGAACTGAAGAAAAAAGTATTCTTAAGAACAGGCACGATGTTGTTTAAGCTAAACTCTCCTACCAAGAGACTATAATACTGGGCAGCAAAGGTCGGATCAACCGATATACGTCCCACTACAGCACAGGATGTTAATGAAAGCAAAAAACTCATAACATATCCCTTAACCCCAACGTTTAATGCCCTCTTTGAGGCTTTTTTCTTGTCAGAAATTATGTTGTAACATTCATATGTTAAATATAAAACAGTAATTGCAAACAACCCTATGTTTAAAGAAAAAACAGAGAGAAGACTCCATAAACCTAAAGTGTCAGGGAAAAGTTTATGTGGAAAGTTCCACCCCTCTTGTCCTGTCATCAAAGCTAAGAGACCTATGATTATCGCTACCAGCAGACGCGGGTAAAATAATTTGAGTTTATCCCAGCAATCAAAAGGTTTTAATATTTGTCGTGCCATTTTACCATTGTATCTTCTTAAATACCAGTCTGCTATTACCTTGAGATATATCTTTTGTGGTTGGTCTAAAAAAAAAGAGTCTATGTTGCAACTTTGCAGGACTGAAGTCATCTTATTTTTAGATCCTCTCTTAACAATACAGTTTTTAACTTCTTCTTCTCTGTCAATCCCCCTGAGAACAAGATAGTGTTCAACATCAGGATCTCTTCTTGTATTCAGACATAAACTGAGCCACACAAATCTTGTGACCTCGTTTACTTCTTTAGAAAAGTTTCTATTTAAAATCCACTTGATATGGGATAATTCATATTTGAGTATGTGAACCTGATCAGTGAAAAGCTTTATTTCACGTTCAATAATTTCTAATTTTTCTTTGTTCTGCTTATTATTATCAATTTCTTTAAAAACATTTTCAAGTCTTCCTGCTCTACTTAATTCAAGAGCCTTCCTGATATTATCTGTTTCTTTATCACTCATAATGCACCACCAATAAATGCTTCACTTGCATTGCCATTTTCCTCAATAATTATTTTTCTCAATTTCTGATAATCAATAAGGAACAATCCATCACTCTCTTCATGCATATAAAAAATATACATATTTTTCTGAATGGAAAGAACAGTCGTCAGTGGAATTACTCCTTTCAGTCCACCAGTAACGTTGAAATAAGCCATCCGATGAGGAAAATTACCTCTTACGTCCTTTATAGTTTCTTCAAGATTTGACAAGGCATTAATAAATTGTGTTTCATTGCCTCCTGGACTCAATCCATCAATCCTAACAATTCCTACCCCGCCGCCATTATTCATAATGAAATAGTTTTTCATACCTGCAATCTGCTGATCATCAGTTGTTGTCAAAGGAAAAGAAGCAGTATCGTCAAAATATCTCCTAACAATTGCCTGTGCGTTAATATGAGCACAGACCTCACTTTTTTTATCTTCTGAATGAAGTAGTACAATCCAGTCACAGTTATCCAATGGATGTCTCTCGTTGAAGGCAATAAGACTTGCCATTTCAGCAGTAAGGTTAAATCTGTCACTTAAAGAAGCAGCTATCATGGCATTAGATATGTCATTCTCAATATCCGGACTACTTGTTTCTACTTCAACAGCGTTCTTTAGCCTATTTGTATCAGCATTATTAAAACTTTTACTTGCATCAAAAACCGATGTGCCAACTGTCATCAGGATAAGCTTTTCCATAATGCCTCCTGTTTAAAGGTTGCAGATATACATCTTTGAATTATCGCTAAACTCACCAACGATTACTTCCAGTGATTGTCCCCTTTTTAGCTCTATGCCTTTTGATTCATATTTATCTTTGCTTAAATATCCCTTCTTGTTATCCGGTAAATTAAGGACAGTCCCGAATTCTTTTACTTCAACAACTGTGGCCTTTGCTTTTCCCTGTAACTTCTCAGTTTTCTTAGTTGGTGGTGTTCGGGGTCTGTCAAGTATGCCATCAGATGGGAGAGGCACATTTTTGTTGGCTGAGAACCACTTCTGGCCTGGATATTTAATTTGTAACGGACCTGGACTACCATTATTATTCCGACTTTTATCTAACCTCAACAGGTCTTTTAATTTTAAATTTCGTGACAGGGCTAATGCCTTGCCGTTCTCATATGATTTTGTTAAACCTTGAATATGCTTTTCTAACGCCTCTCCTTCAAACACCTTAGCACTGCCCAGACTTGAATAACGATCCTTCGAATTCAGTTCTTTTAACCTTATAATTCTCATTTCACAGCTTCCGAGACCGAGCGGCTTTCCCATACCGAGTTTGTGTCCAAGATCATTTTCAAGTTCAATGCTTTGAAGCAGGAGTCCGAGCTCTTTATCGGTCAGGGAGTTATACTGAATCTCAAACTCGAACTCCGAGGCTTCAGGCACAACCTCAATCCTTATTTCACCAGTCGTAGGTAGATTCGCTTTTTTATGATGATAATAGAATTTTCTGCCTTTGATCTTGTTATTGTCAAAATAAAATATCCTGTGTCTAAGTGGATTGGGACTGCTAAGAGAGTGTTCATTTTTAAGATAAACCTCTCTTGTCATTTTTTTTGTATCATTTGTATCAATAGAAACAGCATCCATTACCTTTATCTTACCGGCAAAGCTAAATGTCTCTTCTTCATCGTTAATCTTATAACTTTTTACAGTTGTACCAAATATCCTGCAGGCAACACATAATCCATGATCTTTATCACATTTTTCAATAAGAATATTGTCCAATGAACCGCTTAAATCACCTGATATCATAGATATACACGAATTGGATATGGCCTCTGCTGTTGCCCTGAGGAGTCCTTTCAGGCTGGAACCGTATATGCCCGTCCTGCCACCAACCTTCATAAATTTTCTATTGCCATCTCCTACAAGTGCGTCGGTCAGGAATGTGAGCTTTACGGTAAGCACCCCGCTCTTGCCACCATATCTGACAGCTTCCTCTCTTGCCACATTTTCTTCATCAATTCCTGCAAAATTATAGGGGTTTATAAACATCTTCATTCCTCCTTTAACCCTACATAACGGTGGACAGTACCTTTATCAGAGGATAGGGAATACTCCTTTACAATCAGTTTCAGCCTGCCTCTTATTTTAGTGGCATTGACGGGGTAGTTTAAGATTCTTGGAATTCGTTGTTCGTACCAGTCATCCGTTGTATTACCACTCTTTTCGATGTTTTCTCCCCAGAGATATATCTCTCTTTCACGAACAGGGTTTATTTCTTCAGGGTTAAGTTTTTCAGCAACTCCACCATTCTCGGAAATTATAACTACATGGAACCCATTTCTCCGTTTTAGCCATCTGAGTTCAACATTTTCTCCGAATAGCCGTCCCCTGTCCCAGTCAAACAGATTGCCAATACTGTTAATTTCTGACTTTTTGATAAATCGTATATCATCAGGTTTTTCCAGTATGGCAAACTTATAGTCAATATCTGATGCAAGTTTTGAGACTTCCGACTCGTTACAACCTTTTTTATTTCCTATCAGTGGCATCTTAACTCTCCAGGGTTAAAGCTGATTCAAGTGCTTTATTCCACTCAGGTGCAACATCCTTTATAAACTGAGGTACGTCCGTTATCTCATAATCCTTACGTATGGAAAGGTTTTCATCTGCAAGGGGATTCAGGTATTCCTTTTTACCAAGATTGCCGGGAATAAAACAGTATTTATCGATATCAATCGGTGAAGACAAAGCGCCTACATCCTTTATCTCACCTGCTGGATTGATATTACCCAAATAGGTTAATTTAATGGATATTCTCTCTCCGAGTGTTTTTCCATACCCCTTTGTAGTACCAAACCCAACTGATATATACCCATCCATAAGGTCCTGAAATACATATGCCAGAAGACCAAGCTGCCAGAGTTCAAAGTTTCTGATTCTGACTTTTACTTCTGCTTTGCAGTTTTCAAGTAACTGGAATCTGAAATTAGCGCCACTTTTCACAGCACCAGTAACCCGGTCTATACCAATGCCGTCCCTTATGATTACTTTCTTTTCAGTTATCTCCGCATCTCCTATCTCAATTCTGCTTCCTGATGCAGTTGAGCCGAAGAGTTTGCAGACAAGGCATGAATCTTTATAAGGTGTAAGTGGTTTTGACTTTTCAAGTCTATTTGAACAACTGAGTTTTTTATCAAAGGGATCGCAGCAAATAGTATAATTGTCTTTACCATCAAGAAAGGTTTTTGCGATTTTCTCGGTATGACTCCTGAAAACACCTCGCAGGGAGGTTCCAGGCATATAATGATTTAAAGAGTTATAATTTTTAGTTTTGATTGCGTTACCAAACACATCGTCATTATCTGTACATATAAAAACAGCATCAGGATATTCTTTCTTCCTGCTTTCCAGATTCATTTCCTTGACAAAAGCATTCTTCTCATATCTTCCATCCTTGATTAACCATGGACTGTCTGACTTGAGACTGATGGTCATGTTACATTCATTTATCATCTTCTTGAGCATCTCATACCTCCAGGAATTTATTGAGATGACTTGTTATGAGAGAAATCTTTCCGTTAGTTGAATATCCTGATTCCAAGTATGAGTTAATGTCAGTAAAATAGCGTGATACTGTGGGTGAATTCAGCATGCATCTTCCAAGACCTGCAGCAGCATTCCCCCCGACCCATAACTCTCCTCTTATTAATTCATTCAATCCGATAGACAAAACAGCCATGTCAGCCTCGTCAACATTCTCCACAATCATCTCGAAATGAAATTGTGCATCTTTTTCAGCTACTTCGTAATCAAATTTTGCACCGTCAACCGCTGTTTCGGTATCACGGTCAATACCGACTCCATCCCTCTTCACAACTGAAGGAGTGGTTCCTGAAACAGGATAAAGGTCGGTAAATCTAACCTTTGATATATTAAAAGTGCTTCCAAAGACCTTGCAGACACCACAAAGTTTGCTGTCAAGTTCAGCAATGATTCCATCCTCATCTATTTGGTTAGCTTCTATTTTCTTTAAAAGATTGTCCTTCTCCTTCTTGTTCCCGGCAAGACAGATTTTCGAAGTGGAATCTTCAAATAAAATACAGGATGTTAATTTTGTGTTGCCCAGTGAGGCAAGTATTCTTTCGACAGTGCTTCTAAATGCCCCTCGCAAAGATGAACCGGGGATATAGACAGTACCATTCATGGTTCGTATAAATGGACTGTCTGTTTCAGGATTAGCCTTTCCAGAAGAAATACTCATTGGAGTAAGCAACTCAAGTTCACCAGTTATGATATATCTGTTATCCAGCCTGTCCATCCTTATTGACTTTTCCGACATATCAATTCACCTCCTTCAAGGTAGAAACTCAGTTTTTTCGCTTTGCCGTTAATATCCAATTTTGCATTCTCTATCCTGTAAATTAGAAGTATTGCAGAAAAAAGAGCCTTGAGGTACTTAAGTTTTGCCAGTTCAAAGGTTTCATTATCCGTGTCTTCTTTCTCTTTGTCTTTCAGACCTTCTCTCAAAAAAGACGTATTTGAGTTGATTGCAAATGTATAATCTCCAAAAAATTTCTCTCTATCAACAGATTCAATCTTCTCTATGATTATATCTGCAAGCATTTTCCCTTCACACTCAAGCGCCCACCCAGTCTTCTTATCCTGATTTTTATCTCTCTGTTTTGTTAAGAATTTTTTCACCTCAGATAATAGGGCATTTAAATCTCCAGCATCCTGTATCAATGATCCGAGGGTATTCATCTGCGTTTGAGAAGGAATATCGCTCTTCTTCCTCAAATATGTTTGGTAGAAATCAAAGGCATTCTTTGATATCTTCTCCTGATATACCTGAATGTTTTTCTCTACAATCATGGAAAGTGCGCCAATCATTCTTTCATCTCCTCATAAAATTCAAGATGGAACTTATTACATATACTTACCTGTCCAAATCCCTCAGTGACTCTCTCTCCGATAAACTCCGGAATTTTTTGCAACTCTGATGCAATCTGTGTTTTAACCTCATCAGATAAGGAGTTGCTGCTCTTGAAAACAAATACAGAGCCTTTCTCTATCGTAACAACATCCTCCTTGGGAAGTGAAACATTAGGTGCGCTGTTCCAGCCTGATATCTTTCTCGTGCCTGAAATCCAGAAATCAAGTTTAAAGTTATTTAAAATGTTGCTGTCAACTGAAAGATATTCAAGTAATGTATCCAATGTTAATTTACTGCAATACCTGAGATATTTATCAAAAATAATCATGTCTGAAAGCAGGGTAATCGAAAAATAGGTGTGTTTGTCTCCAATGAGACAGTTAAATCTATCAAACCTCTCGTTAAGGTTGTCTGTTGAGGACTTGTTCTCTACAAAGACCTTGCAATGGCCCTGTCCCCTGCTTCGTGCCGTTCCAATCCTCATTTCCCTGCTATTAAGAAATTCCAGGACTTTGTCCTTTAAGCCATTTTCAACATGTAGCCTTCCTGCGAAAAAACTTCCCTCATTGATTGCCTCCATGGAGAACAGTTCACCATGTGCGGCAGTTTCTCTCGTGGGGTTGATGGCTGTCCTGGCTATAAGCCTTTTAGGTACTTCTATCTTTTTAAAATAGCCTTTCTCCTTTTTATAAAATCCCCTAAAATTATCCATAGGTGCCTTACATTGAGAACAGTACTCAAGACCTTCCATATCATTTTTCAGCCATGGTATTACCATATCCTTTACTCCATGTGCATCCGGTACAAACCCTGAACTATATTTACAGGAAAGGGCAGAGAGCGGCAACAGTTCGCTCTCATTATAGTAGAGATTTCCAAATATACACTTCCCTGAAAGGAATATCTCCTTAAACAGGTTGTCCTGCATTGGATCTGAAATACCCTTTTCCTTAATATAAGCCGATGCAAGGACGCCTCTTACAACCGTTGCCGGTATATAGTCAACTGTATATATCTCATTAATGGATGTATAACTGCATGAAATTGTAACAGGTGACAGGACCTCAAGTCTTAATTTCATTAATCACCTCCACCTCTATACCATCATCTGTGAGCCTTCCAACACCTCTTCCTTTATTTCCGCCCAGGTGGGTTATCAATCTAATCGCATTAATGAGTTCCTTCATATCGTTATCCGATATATCCCCTATGATCCTTGATTGAAATTCAAGCCCTTCAAGTGGCAGTTCGGTAATATGTAGTCCCCCCTTAAGAGCAGTCAGCCTTTTTCTGGTTATCGGTGTGCTGGCAAATCCTGTTGTGTCAAGATTAAACGGAAAACCTTCCTCTTTTCTTATAAGTGCACGGAAGAACTTCTTCTGCTTATCTGTATGCTTAGAGTCGGTAAAAACAAGAGGACTTGCTACAAATGGAGAGCCAAAAAGCCTGCACATGATACATAGGTGTGACCTGTCCTTACATATTTCGTCACTGCAGAAACTTTTTCCTGTAGAACGTAATAATTTTTGCATATGCGCCCTTATCCGCCCCTTTATGCTTGACCCGGGAATATATAAAAAACCACTTCCGTCCCGAAGCATTGTATCATCAAAGATTCCAGCATATCCGAACCCGCTTTTTATGATATAGGGTGTTTTGAACCTGAAGTTGAGCCTTATTTCTTTCATATCTTTACCTCAGGGGATATAAAATCATAGAGTTCCACAATGTCCAGAAAGGGTGTGTAAAACTCCGAACCCTCTTTCTTCCATGGCATGAAATCAAGATTGAAATCTTTGTCAATTGAGAATATTACATCCAAGACATCCCCGTTGCCCTTCAATCTTGAAAGCAGTTGACAGAATTCAAGTACAGATTGTGCTTTATCCTTCAAAAGTATCTCTCTGATAACCTTTAACTTCGATCCCGGCATACCTGCACGCTTCAAGCTCTGAATGAAAGACAGAAGTCTTTTGATCTCATCTGTTCTGTAAGGTTTCAGAGTAAGATTCATCTTAGTCCCTTCATATGACTTATATATGTAATCTTCCTTCCATGCATTGGGTCTCAGCATACTTCCCTTAACAATCATAAAGTTTATCATGGAGTCTGACTGAGTCCCTGTCTTTTCCTTCCAGCCTTTCTCTTTTGCTGCCTTAAGGAGCGATTCGGAGAGCCTGAGTAACGACTTGACAGGATATGTTGAGTGTGATATAACCAGACCTACAGATGTGGTTATATCATTTGGATCTTTATCATTTCTGCTTTTATCCTGGAATTTATCACAGAATTTAACAGCAACTGGAAGTGCCATATTACCAGGAACGACCATAATAAGGTCATCTCCCCCTGCAAGGATAAACTCCATAGGATATTTGTTGGATGAGCCAAAACACTCCATTGCGGTCTCTACTGCGGATTCCTTAGTCGTCCTGTCAAGCATATCACTGAAGCGCCGATATTCATTTTCACTTTTTATCTGCTTGAGTTTCTCCCCTACCTGGTTACCATCGGCGTATATAAAGCCGATATAATTTGAAGGTGTGGATGCAGCTCCAATCTCCGATAGATCCTTAGGAAAGGCTGCATTGCCGTCTTTTTCAAAAAAATATGAATAGATGCTTCTTCTCCCTTTCGTGACTGACCTTATATTGTATTTTGTCTTCTTTTCTTTTTCCCCTTCGAGTATCTTTTTTAAACATGAAGGACAAATAAATGTATTCGATTCATAGTCTTTCTCAGCCTTCCGGATGCCACAGTGAGTACAGAACTTCAGGAATGGGCTTGAAATCAAGTCATGAATTTTATCATTTGAAAGTTTTTTATCTTTGAGTTTTCTATATAACTCGTCTCTAACCTCTGTGAATTCTCTTGCATTATAAGACGCCCAGACACATGTTATAGTACCAGTCTCTGTCAGCTCATAAAACTTATTCTTGATCTGATTAATAAACCTTTCCACCTCATCATCGGAAGTATTTGCTGCCCTTATCAGTGATGTTCCACCATTACTGAATATCACCTGAAACTTAAAACTCTCTGTGCAAGAAGGAATCTCATGGAGAACAAGTTCATCTATAAGGGCACTTGCCCCTGTTATCTCTTTCAGTTTATTGGTAGCAAACACATAGTCGTGAATCTTGTCAGTATCCAATAAAATCAAATATTTTTCGTTAGAATCCGGCATAGTAACCTCTCGTACTTTTTGTGTTTCCTGAGTCTGTTATATTTGTATCTTCCCTATCCCGGCATCATAACCGCCCAGAAAAAGACATCTTTCGTGATCTGCTTTTCATCTATATTCTTAACTGTTCGTCTATTTCCCTCATGTTCATTTCCTGAACCTTCACTTTCCTTCTCTCAAATACCACCCTAAGGGTCTCTTATACCCTTTAAGACAACCGCTGCCTTTCCGTCTACTGCCAAGCTAAAAATAGTCGTACCATTACTAAAAACTCTTCCTTCAGGTATCTGTTTTACATTCATTAGGTTTTAGGTTTATTGATACTTGATCCTGAGTTAAAATACAGATTCAAGCATACACCAAAATACCACCACTGTCAAGGAAAAATAACTGTCTGTCGTTGGTAAACCCTTTATCTGCGCCCCTTCAGGGTTTCAGTTGCCTTTTATCAACGGCTCTTTTGAACTGGCTTTTGCCTTTGTGCTATCCACCTCCACGGGCAGGGGGATGTTTCAGTTGCCTTTTATCAACGGCTCTTTTGAACCCACCCCCTGTAAACCCTTGATACACAAGCCTCTACAGGGCAATTCCCGCCTGTCTAAATTTTCTCTCTTCATTTTCCTCAAAATTGCAGCATAAACAGCCTTAAAGTTGTCAAAGAACCAGTGTTTTCAACGCCCGCCTGAGAGGTTGACTGCAAAATCAGTATGAGACTTTTAATAAAGCCGCCTCTTAAGAAACTTTACGAGGATGCCGGCTGAATGCCCAACGATTCCTGATTGGGGAGCTTCATTTAAGGCCACTCCCTGGCATGATGAAGAACTCTCAATATTTGAATGGAAGGGGTTTTAACACGATAAACCAGAATGAAAGGAGTGCCTGATACAATGAGTTCTCTTGTTCCTGCTACACGCCCCGGTCTACCCATATTAGGATGATCTAACAGATATTCTACCGCTTCCTGTACCCGTTCCGACATTCGCAATGCTGCCTCTGGATTGTCTGAAGCAATAAAATTTCCGGCTTCTTTCAGGTCTTTAATTCAGCAATGGCCTCTTCATGGCCGGCAAAATCCCCCCTGTCTGCTGCCTCTATGCCCTCCTTTTTATCAGCTTCTCAAGCTCAACTGCAAAGAATACCATTGATGACAGAGACAGGGTAATCAGGAGCTCAGCCGGGGTCAATGGTTTTGTCCTGAATATGGAGTTGAGGGGCGGTAAATAGACGGTTGCCATCTGCAGGAAGAAGCCGAGCAGTACGGCGCCTAACAGGGGTATGTTACTGAAAAGGCCGACTTTAAAGAGTGACTCCTTTTCCGACCTCATGGCCATGACTCCGGCAAGCTGGCTCAGACAGAGGACTGTGAAGACCATGGTCTGCCAGTGTGCCCCGGTTTTAATGCTCCATGCCTGTAGTGACAGGGTGATTGCAGCCATGAGAGTACCTGTCCACAGGACGCTTATGCCGAGTCCATGAGCAAATATACTCTCCTTTGGATGGCGGGGGGGCCTCTGCATTACATCTCCTTCCTCGGGTTCGACCGAAAGGGCAAGGGCAGGGAGGCCGTCGGTTATCAGGTTAATCCAGAGGATGTGTATGGGCAGGAGGGGCAGGGGGAGGCCGAGAAATGGTGCAAGAAAAACCGTCCAGACCTCTGCGGAGTTTGTTGCCAGCAGGTATTTTATGAATTTTCTTATGTTGTCGTATATCTTTCTGCCTTCCTTGATCGCCTTTACGATTGTTGCAAAATTGTCGTCAAGCAGTATCATGTGCGCTGCCTCTTTTGAGACATCCGTACCTGTAATGCCCATGGCAATGCCGATATCCGCCCTCTTCAGGGCAGGTGCGTCGTTGACTCCGTCTCCTGTCATGGCAACGAACTGGCCCCTGTCCTGAAGTGCCTTGACTATCTTTAACTTCTGCTCCGGGGCAACCCTTGCATAGACCCTTATGCCTTCAACCCGTGCTTCAAACTCCTCCAATGACAGGGCGTCAAGTTCCCTGCCCGTGATTATCGCCGTTGAGTCGTCTTCAAGGATGGCGAGCCTCTTTGCTATGGTCTTTGCCGTGAGCGGGTGGTCTCCTGTTATCATTACAGGGATTATCCCGGCGGCCTTGCAGAGCCTGACCGCCTCCTTTGCCTCTTCCCTTGGCGGATCGAGCATGCCTGTAAGGCCCAGAACAGTGAGACCTGTCTCTGCATTCCCCGGTGATATCTCTTCAGGGAGTTTTTCCCATTCTCTCATGGCAATCCCCAGCACCCTCAATCCCTCTGCGGCCATCCGTTCACTTACTCCGAGGATTTCCGCTGCATCTATATCCTTTACCCCCCTGGATGTCAGTATGTTGCTGGATTTTTCGATCAGTACATCAACCGCCCCCTTTGTAAAGGATATGAATTTGCCGTCACTCCATCTGTGAAAGGTGGTCATACACTTTCTTTCTGAATCAAAAGGGATCTCGGCAACCCTCGGAAAATCCTTCTGCAGGTCTTCTTTGTCAAACCCGTATTTTTTTGCAATGGAGTAAAGGGCCGCCTCTGTGGGGTCGCCGATAATATTGTTGTCAGCATCAGACCCGGCGTCGTTACTCAGTGCCAGGGCAATAAAGAACATATGCAGGGGAGTGCCTTCCGGCTGCACGTGCGGCTCTGTCCCTGCATTGGCATGTGGTGCAAGTTTCCCGTCAACATATATCTCCTCTACAGTCATCCTGTTCAGGGTGAGGGTGCCTGTCTTGTCAGAGCAGATGTATGTAACCGAGCCGAGGGTCTCTACTGCGGGGAGTTTTCTTATCAGGGCATTTTGTCTGACCATTTTTTTTGCCCCGAATGCAAGGGAGATGGTTACCACGGCAGGGAGTGCCTCCGGGATTGCTGCAACTGCAAGGGAGATTGCCGTGAGCAGCATCAGTACCGGAGACGCCCCTCGCAAAATGCCGGCTACAAAGACTATGGCGCATATTGCAAGGATGGCAACGGCAAGCCTTTGCCCAAACCTTGCAAGCCTCTTCTGAAGCGGTGTCTTTACCTCTTCCTCTTCCTGAAGCATGGCGGCGATCCTGCCGAGTTCCGTATTCATGCCTGTTGCTACAACCATTGCCAGCCCGCGGCCATAGGTAACGGACGTGCCCCGGTAAACCATGTTCTTCCTCTCCGCAAGCGGCGGCATCTCCTCATTCAGGGCTTTTGAGTGCTTTTCTACGGGAAGGGATTCCCCTGTCAGGGCTGATTCTTCCGTCTTTAGCCGGACTGCCTCCAGGAGCCTCATATCCGCCGGAACGATCTTTCCTGCCTCAAGTATTACAACATCCCCAGGGACAAGTTCAGAAGCCGGAATGTTTGCAGGCACTCCCTTCCTTATTACAGTTGCAGAGGGTGATGCCATCTTCTTCAGGGCTGCCATTGCCTTTTCAGCCCTGTACTCCTGGACGAAACCTATAACGGCATTAAGGATAACGATTACTGCTATGGCTATGGTGTCGGAAGCCTCACCGATAAACCCCGAGACAACAGCAGCGGCAATCAGTACGAGGATCATGAAATCCCTGAACTGGTCAATGAAGAGCATGAGGGGGGTCTTTTTCTTCTTTTCCCTCAGTTCGTTGGGGCCGTATTCAAGAAGCCGTTTACGGGCCTCTTCGTGGGAGAGCCCCTGGAGGGATGAGTTGAGCTGCTCGATGACCTCGCCTGTTTCTTTCCTGTGCCAGTCCATTTTATATGCTTGCATACAGCAGCATCAGGTTGATTATGTACACTATCAGTATTCCCAGGGAGTCCCATGCAAGAAAAAGGGGTTTTTTTGTTGAACGGTAGGTTAACCCTATGATGGCAATGGTTATCATGGTGATGGCTGAGAGGGCGGAGATTATATGGTTGGTATTGGTATAGGAAAGGATGGGTCCTTTGGTAAAGAAGATGTCGTCAATGGCAAGTATGAATATATTAAAGATATTGCTTCCAAAGAGGTTGCCGATCGCCAGGTCTACGGCATCTATCCTGAGGGCGGCCATGGAGACTACCACCTCGGGCAGGGATGTGGAGATGGCAATGAATATATTGCCTGTAAAGGTCTGTCCCAGCCCGGTTGTCTCCGCAATCCCCTTGCCGATCTCCGGCAGGAAGACCGCGGCAATAACAACTATCATTGCATTAATGCTGTAATGGATGATTGCGGTCCTGGTTGATATGCCTTCATATCTCAGTTCTACGGTCTCTTTCACAAAGGCAGCAATTTTTCTCTTTTCGTAATAAAAGAGCGTCCTCATCGCTACAAAATAGATGACTATTATCAGCAGGGTGTAAGGTCCGATCCACCCGATTGGATCGATAGCCTTCCCTGCAAAGAGACTCATTGTGACCAGTGCGATGAGAAGCAGTCCGAAGCCGGCAGAAAGAATGTGTCCCTGATGGGCCTTTGTCGAGATAGGCATTGGACGGTATACTGCATCGAGAATTGCAAGGATCAGCATGTTGAATACGCAGCTTCCGAAGATATCACCAACTGCAATATCCGGGGTGCCGGCATATGTAACGGAACTTATCCCTGTGACAAGCTCGGGAAGGGATGTGACTGAAGCGATAAGAACCAGGCCTACCCATGTCCTGCTGAGGCCTGTCTTCTCAGCAATTATATCTCCGTATTTTGAGAGTTTTGAACCTGAATAAACGATCAACAGTGTGCAAAGCAGAAAACCGGACCATAAGAGCATCTGTGTCTCCTAATTTTGTTTGCCGGGTATCAGGTGTTTTTACTGACCGTCTCTCCACCCTCTTCTTGGTATGACCCTTATTCCGGAGGGGTCGACATGGAGTCCGAACCTCTCGTCCTCGGCTGCAAACCCGACCCGTGACCCTTCCTTTATGTTGTTCAGTTTATCGACGATGACTCCCTTCAGATGACACCCCCTTCTAAGGACGGAGTTGTCCATCAGGATGGAATCCTCAACAATCACACCATCTTCAATCACCACGCCGGTCCGAATAACGGAGTTTTTTATTACCGCATCTTTTATGGTCACACCTTCTGAGATCATGCTGTTGATAATCTCTGCCTTCATTATCTTTGAGGCCGGGGCCTTCTGACCTGATGGGTAGATTGGCCACTGAAGATTGTTGAGCTCAAACTTCGGTTCCTCTCCAAGCATATCCATATGGGCGTCAAAGAGGGCTTTTATTGTACCAACATCCCTCCAGTATCCTGTCTCTTCATATGTTTTTGTGCCGGGGATTGTGTTGGTGGCAAAATCATAGGCAAACAGTTTACCCGACTTAACGAGGTACGGCAGGATATGAGCACCGAAGTCATGCTGTTTTTTCTGTTGTGCATCCACAAGGGCATTGATAAGCACGTCCTTGCTGAATATATAGTTCCCCATAGAGACATAAGCCCTTGTCGGGTCGGAGGGCATGGGGGTGGGGTTTTCCGGTTTTTCCTGAAATCCCACAATCCTCTTGTCTGCGTCTGTCTGGATAACTCCGAAGGATGATGCCTCTTCAATGGGTACCGGTCTTGCCGCCACTGTCACGTCAGCGTCATTGTCAAGGTGGAAATCCATCATCTGTCTGATGTCCATCCGGTAGATATGGTCGGCCCCGAATACCACAACCAGCCTGGGATTCTGTTGAGTGATGAGGTTAATATTCTGGAGGATGGCATCAGCGGTTCCCTGAAACCACTCAGGTCCCATCCTCATCTGTGGGGGTACTACAGCTATAAAATGGTCTCTCACAATGGGTGACATAACCCAATGCTGTCTTATATGTTCGATGAGAGACTGTGACTTATACTGGACAAGGAGATAGATGGAGAATATCTGTGAGTTTACAAGGTTGCTCAGGACAAAATCGACGATCCTGTAACGCCCTCCGAAAGGTACGGCTGGTTTTGAACGAAATGCTGTCAGGGGAAAGAGCCTCTCACCCTTACCACCTGCAAGAACAAAGGCAAGAACCTTTTGATGTGGCATGCCCCCTCCTTTATTTATGATTTTTATTTATATTATTACATTGTGACAGTTGCAGCTGACAGATTCTATTTTAACAGGAATTGAACGCTATCAGCAATTCATTGTGATAAAGAACCCTAAGGATATTTTTGGATTGACAAGGAGGAGTCCTAATCTTTAGAATAGAAAGGTAACACTGAAAGAGATGGGGAGTCGTCTAATGGCAGGACAGCAGACTCTGGCTCTGCTTGTAGGGGTTCGAATCCTCTCTCCCCAGCCACTTGATTTACGATTTACGATTTTAAAAATCGTAAATATTCAATCTGAAATTGACAATCTATCCATAAAATGTGGTCCCATCGTCTAGTGGTCCAGGACGCCGGCCTCTCACGTCGGTAACACGGGTTCGACTCCCGTTGGGACTACCAATCATTTCATTAAAGAGAGTTAGAGAGTTCAGGAGTGGTGGAGTCGAGGAGTATAAAGCTTCACTATATAAGAAACAGAAAGAAACTTTTTAATTCTTTTAAATCGTGAGGCAAAAGAAAAGATTTTGTAGTTTCACGATAAATTCGGTTTGATTTGTGTCAATTCGTGGCCAGAGATCTATAGCAGTCTCTTCAATTCCTTAATCAGCAAGGCGTTATCCCTGTGGGTCTTGACTGCAATACGGAAGAATCCTTTCTCAAGCCCCCTGAAGTTACTGCAGTCCCTTACGAGTATTCCCTTTCTGCGAAGGGCCAGGACAATTTCTTCAGACCTGTGATGTTTCAGGAGATAGAAGTTTACAGGGGAGGGATAAAAGTGGATTCCGGCCCCTTTCAGACCTTTCTCCATAAAGAGCTTTTCTTTGCTGATATATTCGAAAGTGGCCTTTTTATAAACCCTGTCTTTCAGTGCTATGATGCCGGCCCTCTGTGCGAGGCTGTTGACGGTCCATGGCTCCTTCAGGACCAAGAGCCTTTCGGCTGTCTCAGCCGGCAGGATGCCGAATCCAAGGCGTAAGCCGCTCAGGGCATAGAACTTTGTCATTGACCTCAGAACAATGAGGTAGGGATTTCCAGGAACCTCTGAGACAACGCTCTCCTCTGGTATGAAATCAATGAATGCCTCATCAACAACAAGAAAACACTTCAAGTCCCTTGCTGCAGAGGCAATCCTTGTAATATCCGCTCTGGGGAGCAGTTGTGCGGTAGGGTTGTTCGGGTTACAGAGAAAGGCCATCTGACACCCCTGCATGGACTCTATAAAACTCTCTGTATCAATCCCGAAATTTGCCTCTTCCCTGAGAGGCAAAAACCTGATTGTGATATCAGCGGAATTGCCCGAGGTTATAACCGCCCTTTCATACTCTGAGAATGCGGGGGCGGTAATTAACACCTTCTCTGGTCTGAGTCCCCGCACAACGAGATAGATCAGCTCAGTGCTTCCGTTGCCGCAGATTATATTGTTGTCAGGAATGCCGAGGTGTCTTGAGAGATGCCGTCTGAGGCGGTGACAGTCCGGGTCCGGATAGTTGGTGAGGTATTTCAGGTCTTTTCTCAGGCCTGCCTTTATCTTTTTTGACACCCCTAACGGATTAATAGAGGCGCTGAAGTCGATTACCTTTCTCTCCGGTATCCTTAAGGTCTCGGAAAGACTATATATATTTCCACCATGAGTTGTCATAAGGCCTGTAATGATACCATTTATTGAGCCCCTGCTTCACCTGTTTGCCGGGGGGCTGAAGAAAAAACCGTAATGCCCGGTTCCAGACATTACGGTTTTTTTTAATGTTATCTTGTTTCAGTTTTTTACGATATCATCACTTTTGGTCGGTTAATTTCATATCCTTCAGCTTATCCTCATTAAGTTCCACTTTATATGAGTTCTTCAGTTTTTCAATGTAACCGTCAAATGCTGCCCGCCGTTTTTCCGTGAGCAGTTTTTTTGATAAACTCTCTTTAACCTTGTCAAACTCAGCCTTCTCTCCCTTTTTCAGGTCAGTCAGTTTGATAATATGATAACCGAATTGGGTCTTTACCGGCTCACTTATCTCGCCTTTTTTCATTGAGAAGACGGCCTTTTCGAATTCAGGAACCATCTGTCCCCTTCCGAAAAATCCAAGGTCTCCACCCTTGGCTGCCGAGCCCTTGTCTATAGAGTTTTTCTCGGCGAGGGCGGCAAAGTCCTCGCCTGCCTTCAGCCTCTTCAACAGGCTGTCGGCCTCCTCTTTAGTGCTTACCAGGATATGACTTGCCCTTGCCTGGTCTGATGAGAATTCATCGGGGTGAGTATCGTAATATTTCTTTACGTCTTCTTCCGTTACCTTTGCTTTCTCTTCAATCTCTTTTGTGAGGAGCATGCTTATCAGGCTTAACTTCTGAAACTCCTTGAGCTTTTCCAGGTACTCCGGTGACTTGTCAAGTCCCTGCTTCTTGGCCTCAAGGTAGATGAGTTCCTTCTTTACGAGTTCATCTGCAAGTTTCTTCTTCCCCTCTGCATTGTTATAGATTGTCTTCATAAAGTCTGGCAGGGCGTTAAACTGTTTTTTAAGGTCTTTCTCCATGATGTAAGCGCCGTCAACCTTTGCAATATAGTCTGATGGGGCCTTGCTCTCAACAGGTGTTTTTGAACATCCTGCAATAACTAACAGGATTAAGAAAAATTTGGCTAATGTTTTCATCTTGCCTCCGATCTATTTTCTGGTTAAAGTTACTTTATAGCATAACATAACGTTTATGCCAAAAAATATAAAGCATTGAAATCCTGGATGCCGGCCATGCCATTAAATTGACAAAAGAGATATACTTGAATTATATTTAAATTCTTTTGGTGACCTCATGTATTTTCAGGAAATAATAATGAATTTAAATAAATACTGGGCTGACAGGGGCTGTCTCCTGCTTCAGCCCTATGATGTTGAGGTGGGGGCAGGGACCTTCCATCCCGCAACGTTTCTGCGTGTCCTGGGTCCGGAACCGTGGAGGGTTGCTTATGTTGAACCCTCACGCAGGCCTACGGATGGGCGTTATGGCGAAAACCCCAACAGGCTGCAACACTACTACCAGTATCAGGTCATATTAAAGCCATCACCGCTTGACAGCCAGGATATCTATCTTGAGAGTCTCAGGGCACTGGGGCTTGATCCCGTGAAACATGACATCCGGTTTGTTGAAGACGATTGGGAGTCTCCCACACTCGGAGCCTGGGGACTTGGTTGGGAGGTATGGCTTGACGGAATGGAGATTACTCAGTTTACGTACTTTCAGCAGGTTGGAGGTATTGACCTCAGGCCGGTTTCTGTAGAGATTACATATGGGCTTGAGAGAATCGCCATGTATATTCAGGGGGTTGACAGTGTTTTCGATATTCAATGGGCTGAGGGGATAAGGTACGGTGAGCTTCATCATCAGGAAGAGGTGGAGTTTTCGAAGTTTAATTTCGATTATGCGGATATAGACCTTTTGAGAAGGCTCTTTGATGATTACGAGAAGGAGTCAAAGAGGTTGATCGATTACGGCCTTGTCCTTCCGTCGTACGAATTCTGTCTGAAGTGTTCCCATGTCTTCAATCTCCTTGATGCAAGGGGGGCCTTTTCAGTGACTGAGAGGACCGGGTACATGGCAAGGGTCAGGGGACTGGCGAAGGTTGTTGCAGAGTCGTATTTCAGGCAGCGTGAGGAGATGGGGTTTCCCCTCCGGCAATTGAAGATTGAGGACGGGGAATCGAAGATTGAAGAAAAAGAAGAATTGTCAATTATCAATAGTCAATCGTCAATCGCCGATCATCAGTCCCTTGTTTTTGAGATAGGGGCTGAGGAGATTCCGGCGAGGTTTTTGCCCGGCATGATCTCTCAATTAAAAAACCTCTGCGAGGAGGCCTTAACCGGGCTCTCCATTGAATTCAGCGAGATTCAGGTTTATGGCACACCAAGGAGGTTGAGCCTTATACTGAGGGGATTACCTCAGAGGCAGGCCAGCGTCAGGAAGGTTGTCTTTGGTCCACCAAAAAATGTTGCCTTTGATGAAAAAGGGGCACCGACCAGGGCTGCCACAGGTTTTGCAGTCTCCCAGGGGGTTGATGTGGAGAGCCTGAAGATTGAGAAAAAGGGAAAAGGTGAATATGTTGTTGCAATAATTGAGAAGGAGGGGAGACCCGTAAGGGACCTCCTTCCTGATATACTTAAAAAAATCACCCATTCCCTGCACTTTCCGAAATCGATGAGGTGGGGTGATGGCAGTTTCAGGTTTGTGAGGCCGGTACACTGGATACTTGCCGTTATGGACGGAGATGTTGTTGACCTTGAGATAGACGGACTTCGGAGCGGCAACAGGACATGGGGGCACAGGTTCCTCAGTCCGGGTTCCATAGAGATTCACAATGCAGATGAATATATAAGTCTCCTTGAAGAGAGTTTTGTGGTTGTTGACCAGGCGCGGAGGAGAGAAGAGATAAGGGAGTCAGTAAACAGGCTTTCGGAGGCAACCGGCGGCAGGGCGGTTGAGGATGAGGTGCTGATCGAGACCGTAACCTTCCTCGTGGAATACCCGAATGCCGTTCCATGTCTCTTCTCCGAAGAGTATCTGACGCTTCCAAAAGAGCTTTTAATTACGGTTATGAGGGACCATCAGAAATATTTTGCCGTAGAGCGTGGTGACGGAACCCTGTTGAACCGGTTTGTGGTTGTCAGTAACACAGGGCGGGAAAATGAAGGGGCTGTCCGGAGCGGAGCGGAGCGGGTTATAAGGGCAAGGTTTGATGATGCAAGGTTTTATTATGAGGATGACCTGAAGAGGCCGCTCAGCGACAGGCTGGAAGAATTAAAGCGGGTTACCTTTCAGGAAAAACTTGGCAGCCTCTACGACAAGGTGCAGAGGGTTTGCAGGGTGGCAAGCGGGCTCTCAGTGCTTGTGCCGCATGCATCAGAGAAGGTAAAGAGGGCCGCACTGCTTTCAAAGTCTGATTTGATAACCGGAGTGGTAAGGGAGTTTCCGGAACTTCAGGGACTGATGGGAAAATACTATGCACTGCATTGGGGAGAAGATGCAGAGGTTGCAGAGGCAATTTATGAGCAGTACCTTCCGACTCATGCAGGGGGAGACCTTCCGTCTACTGACACAGGTGCAATCCTCAGTATTGCTGACCGTATTGATAACGTGGTGACATTCTTCTCTATCGGTCTGAAGCCGAGTGGTTCCGAGGACCCGTTTGCCCTGCGGAGGCAGGCGCTTGGCATTATATCTCTCTTGATAAAGAGGGGGTTTGCCATAAACCTTGCAGGGCTGCTGCAGATAGTGTTTGAGGAACCCGGGAAGACGGACTTTGCCAACGCTGATACATTAAAAGAGGAGGTGCTCGACTTTTTCCTCCAGAGGCTTGAACACCTCTTTATTTCAGAAGGCTACGCCCACGATACAGTGCAGGCAGTAGTGGAGAAAGCAAAAACCCTTCCCCTTGTCAGGGTGAAGGAGATAATGGATGCCGTGGAGTCGTTTAAAAAGGAGCCGGTTTATAATGAGACGCTGATTGCCCTTAAAAGGGTATTTAATATATTGAAGGGTATCAGGGAGCCCCTTGCAGGTGAGGTTGATGAAGGTCTTTTTATGCACGAAGAGGAAAAGGTGCTCTATCAGAGGGCCAGGGAGATAGCCGATGAGGTAAAGGGGAGTGTTGAAGGATTTGACTATCGTAATGCCTTGTTGTTAATCGGCGGTCTTAGAGGGCCGATAAATGATTTCTTTGATAATGTCCTTGTGATGGACAAGGATGAACGTGTAAGGCTGAACCGTCTATGCCTCCTTGCAATGATAAACCGTATAGCTTCAGGGTTTATGGATATTTATAGATTGCAGGAATTGTGATTCCGCTTCCTGCGATAATATGGGGAGCGGGGCTTTGTCCGAACCCTGAATATTAATTGTTCGCAGTCTGCACTGGTTGACAAAGAGCAAAAACCTGTGCTAAGAAAAACAATCGCTTAGCCTGTCTTACAGGTAAAGAATAAACTTGAAGGAGGCAGCAAATGAACTTTCCGGATGATCTCAAATACCACAGGGAGCATACGTGGGTCAAAGTTTCCGGCAAAAAGGCGACTGTCGGGATAACGGATTATGCACAGGATGCCCTTGGGGATATTGTTTATATCGACCTTCCCGAAATTGATGCAGAGATAGCAAAGGACTCGGAGTTTTCAGAGATCGAGTCTACCAAGGCAACTTCTTCGGTAATAGCCCCTGTGTCGGGAACAATAATTGAAGTGAACGAGGACCTCGAGGAGTCCCCCGAGATAATTAACGAGGACCCTTACGGTAAAGGCTGGATAGCGGTGCTTGAGCTGACAGATCCCTCTGAGCTTGATGACCTGCTTGACGCTGCTGATTATGAGAAGTACGTTGAAGAGGAGGCAAAATGAGGCTTTTGGTCCTTGGAGCAGGTCCCGGAGGCTATGTTGCAGCTTTAAAGGCAGCTCAGCTTGGTGCAGAGGTTATAGTTGTGGAGGACACAGAGGTTGGCGGCACTTGCCTGAACAGGGGGTGCATCCCTACCAAGGCGCTGGTGGCCTCGGCCGAAGCAATACACAAGGCGAAGAATCTTAAAGCCTTCGGGGTGGACGTCTCTGGAGAGATTGTTCCCAATCTTTCCAGGATTATGGAGAGGAAAGACAAGATCGTCTCAACCCAGGTGAAGGGTATCCGTTCACTCTTCAGGAGTTGGGGAGTAACCCTGATAGAGGGGAAGGGGATGCTCCTTACACCCGAGAAGGTGGAGATAGAGAAGAAGGACGGCTCTGTGGAGATTGTTGAGGCAGACAGGATTATCATAGCAACCGGTTCAAAGCCTGCCCAGATACCCATATTTCCTTTTGACGGAGAACATATCCTTTCAAGTGATGATGCTCTGAACATAAAATCCATACCAAAGAGCCTGATCATTGTGGGAGCCGGGGTTATCGGGTGTGAGTTTGCCTGCATATTCAGGGAGCTTGGCACAGAGGTCACGATGGTGGAGATGATGCCCGGCGCAATTTCCACTGAGGACCCTGAAATAGCCAGGCTGCTGGAGAAAGAACTGAAGAAGAGAAAGATAAAACTCCTGACCGAAGTGAAGGTGGAGAGGGTTGAGGGGCACCATGACGGTATTCATGTCGGTCTTGCAGGCGGCAGGGAACTCGTGGCCGAAAAACTGCTTGTGTCAATCGGGAGGTCTCTCAATACGGAAGGCATTGGACTTGAAGCGATAGGCATCAAAAAGGGAAGCAGGGGTGAGATAGAAGTCAATGAGCATATGGAGACAAATATTGAAGGTATATATGCCATAGGAGATGTCACAGGGGGAATCCTTCTTGCCCATGTGGCATCAAAGGAAGGAACCGTTGCGGCATATAATGCCTGCGGGATAGAGAAGACGATTGATTACTCCGTAGTTCCTGCTGCTATATTTACATCACCCGAGATTGCCTCCGTCGGGCTCAGGGAGGACCAGGCATCGGAGAAGGGGATAGATTACATCACAGGTCACTTTCAGTTCAGGGCGCTTGGAAAGGCCCATGCCATGGGAGAGATATCCGGATTTGTAAAGGTTATTGCAGATAAGGATACAGACAGACTACTGGGAGTTCATATCATCGGACCCCATGCCTCTGATCTTATCCATGAAGCGGCAGTTGCCATAAAGGCGGGACTGAAGGTCAGGGATATTGCAGATACAATACACGCCCATCCTACCCTGTCGGAAGGGCTTATGGAGGCTGCTGAAGATGTCCATGGAGAAGCCATACATGTTCCCAGGCCTAAATAGGGTAGTGGATGATGATAGAAGAGGGTAAATCATCTGACTGGTTTGCTGAGGTCAGGGAAAAGGAGAAAGCGCTTTTTTCCGAGATTAACCTTCTTTTGCGTGCCCTTGACAGGGCATTTAATCCGGAGAACCTGCCGGTTAGTGAACAGCGCTACGGTGCACGAAACTTTTTTCCCGAACTGTCTTCCGTGAGAGACGTTATTTTGAGGGTGCTGGGGATCCTTGAGGTTATCATACCCGAAAGTAAGAAGAATGCCTTCTGGTTTCAGAAGTTTGCCGAACAGAAGTTCCTCTCCGACCGTAAAAGGGATCTTTTAAGGGAAAGCCTCAATAAGCAGGACAAGCCCGAAAAATCCCTTTTCCTCCTTTATGACTCTTTTATTAATCTGAAGGTAATTATAAATGACCTCCTGAAGAGCAACACGGTTTCCTATTCAGGATATAAGAATTTTGGTGACATCCTCGGCAGGGAGATCAGGGAAAACCGTGTGTTCGACCCTTTCAGTAAGGGAGTTGATCATGAATTTGACAGTATTGATAACGCCAGGATAAAGGATATCGTTAAATCTCTTAAGGACAGAGGTTATAAGAGAGAGATATCCGGGGTCTTTATCTATCTTTTCAGGTTCCTCCGTTATCTGGGACATATTGAGCTATCCCCCAATCGTTCAACTTCCCTTAGCTGTGCGTTCCTGATACTCGTCCTCCTGAGGTCGGAGATCAGGAGTTTTGTGAGCTATCTCGACGACATGATGCAGGATGTGGATGACAAGGGCCTGAGGGATGTCCTTCAATCAATAGCATTTCAGTTTTCCATGGAGTCAAAGAGGGTCTATGCACAGGAACTCAAGGATGTGTTGCTGAGAAATGCCTCAAATCAGGTGATGGGAAGGATGGAGAACTGTCATGGAATATTCCGCAACCTGACCGAGCAATGTATAGTTCAACTTGCCCAGCATTTTTCTCCTGATATCAGGGGAGAAGAGATATTCCCGAGTTTTGAGACAAGGGTTGAACAGTCCTTGAGGTTGAGGGATGATGTTTATATACTATGCAGGTTTTTTGAGATTTTTGAAGGCAGCATTGAAGATAGCGTAAAGAGAAAAAAGATACTTGAATCACTAAAGGATTATATGCTCTATTTTGAGAGTCTCAGCTTCAGACTTTTGAGATATGATGACTACGAGGAATTTCATAGATTCTTTAATGACTTTATGTCAATAACCCCGGATGTGTTTGATAATTACGGGGTTCATAAGGTGTTTGAAAAGGCTCACAAGTTCAGGGTCTATCTTGAGACGACCCTGAGGCTTATATCCCAGAGGTCTGAATTGCGGGATAAACCCGTTAACGAGGAGAGGGTGCAGGAGGTAATGCAGCAGTATCTGCCCGATTGAGGTTTTTTAACCTGGAGTATTTGAGTCAAATTACGGTTGGGAAATTAAATAACGGAGGTTGAAATGGGAGAAATCATTGATGTTCATGCAAGAGAGATCCTGGATTCAAGGGGAAATCCAACCATTGAGGTCGAGGTGGTGCTTGCCTCTGGCGCCCTTGGCGTGGCAGCAGTCCCTTCCGGTGCTTCAACAGGCGAAAGGGAGGCCCTGGAGTTGCGTGATGGTGACAGCAGCCGTTACCATGGCAGGGGTGTGACTGTGGCTGTAAATAATGTAATTGAGGAGATAGCTCCGAGGATTATCGGTCTTGATTCCGAGGATCAGGTTTACATTGACGGGCTGCTCATTGAGCTTGACGGAACCGCGAATAAAAGCCATCTTGGTGCAAATGCCATGCTTGGTGTCTCACTTGCGGTATGTAAGGCCTCGGCAGAGGAGCTCGGCCTTTCACTCTATAAATACATGGGCGGATGCAATGCCAAGGAACTCCCGGTCCCGATGATGAATATCATGAATGGCGGGGCACATGCGGATAATAATATTGACATACAGGAGTTTATGATAGTGCCCGCTGGATGTGTTGATTTCTCTTCGGCCCTCAGGTCAGGCTCTGAAGTCTTCCATACATTAAAGCAGATACTCAGGGCAAAGGGGCTGAACACCGCAGTTGGTGATGAAGGCGGCTTTGCACCTGACCTTAAAACAAATGAAGAGGCACTTGCCCTGATTATTGAGGCAATAGAGAAGGCAGGCTATACCCCGGGCAGGGATATTTATCTCGCCCTTGATGTTGCTGCATCGGAATTTTATGAAGACGGTAAATACGGGTTTGAGGATAAGAAATGCACATCCTCGGAGATGGTGGATTATTATGAAGAAGTGATTCAGCGCTATCCTGTAATCTCGATTGAGGACGGACTTGGCGAGAATGACTGGGATGGCTGGATCGAGATGACCAAAAGGCTCGGCAGCAAGGTGCAGCTCGTAGGTGACGACATATTTGTGACAAACACCGGAATTATCTCAAGGGGAATAAAGGATAAGGTTGCAAATTCAGTGCTCATTAAATTAAACCAGATTGGGACTCTTACAGAGACACTTGATGCCATTGAGATGGCCAAGCGCGCGGGATATACAGCCGTGATCTCGCACCGCTCCGGCGAGACTGAGGATACTACGATTGCAGACCTTGCAGTCGGGTGTAATACAGGTTTTATAAAGACGGGGTCTCTTGCAAGGAGTGAACGGGTTGCCAAGTATAACAGGCTGCTGAGAATCGAGGAGGAACTGGACGGCATTGCGGTGTATCCGGGGCTCTCGGCATTGTACAATCTCGGGTAATATATTCAAATAGCAAAAGTATCGGTAACCAGGTCTGCTGATGGATGTGTCTTTGCAGGCCTGGAGGGTCTTTTGTTGCTGGATTCTGAATAATGACAGCGCCTGGTCTTGAAGTCAGGCAGTTCCGGAGGTGCTGTTCTTGTTCTTTACCGTGAGCATTACGTCTTCAATCATTTGCTTGTTTATCTCTTCTATCTCTTCTACGCTTATTTTAAGTCTCTGAGCAACCTGTTCAAAGTTCATGCCCTGATTGTAGTGAAGCTCGGCTATAACTATCTTTAAGACATCGTCAGCAATAACCTGCTTCAGTTCCTCATCCACGGCATCAATGGCACTGCAGGCCTCACTCAGGGACTGGCCGCTCTGAAGCCTTTTTATCAGTTTGCCGATCTCTATATCATATATCTTTTCTTCATCTTTTGAGAAATCCTTGTAATCAGGCATATCAATGTCCTTTCCGTTCATTTATTGACAAAAATTCAGCACTCAACATCTATAAGTTTAACATATTTTCAGCACCCTTGTCTCATGCGGAAATGCTATGTTATCCTTAATCATGATTGTTTGCTGTAAGGCATTAAAATGAATGGCAGAGTTGCAGCAATTAATATAAGCAGGCACAAGGGTGTCAGAAAAGAGACCGTTGAAGAGGTCTTTATCAAGGAAGACTTCGGGATAGAAGGAGATGCCCACGCCTCCTCTGCCTGGCACAGGCAGGTAAGTCTTCTTGCCATGGAAAGCATAATAAAGATGAAAGAGTCAGGGGCTGATGTGGGGCCAGGTGATTTTGCTGAAAACATAACAACAGAGGGAATAGACCTAAAGAACCTGACCGTCAGTACCAGGATAGATGTCGGGGGTTCTGTAGAGCTTGAAGTAACGCAGATAGGAAAGACCTGTCATAGCCGTTGTGCCATTTATTATCAGGCCGGTTGTTGTGTCATGCCGGAAGAGGGGATTTTTGCAAGGGTGGTAAGGGGTGGTAAAATAAGGATTGGCGATAGCGTTTCGATTGACTATTGACTATTGATAAATGATAAATGATAAATGATAAATGATCTTAAATTCACCATGGAATTGCCGGGGGGTTGAATGTTCAGGGCAGCAATACTTACACTTAGTGACAAGGGTTCAAGGGGGGAAAGGGTGGATGAAAGCGGCAGGATACTGCGCGAGATACTCGGGCAGGCCCGGATAGAGGTAGTGCAGTATGAGGTCATCCCTGATGACAGGGATATTTTGAAAGAGCGGTTAATCAACCTGTCAGGGAAGGTTGACCTTATTGTTACAAATGGCGGTACCGGTCTCAGCCCCAGGGATATTACCCCTGATGTGACTCTTGAGGTTATAGACCGTGAAGTTCCCGGCATTGCAGAGGCGATGAGATATGAGGGTTTGAAGAAGACCCCGAGGGCCATGCTCTCAAGGGCTGTGGCAGGTGCAAGGGGTGAATGTCTCATAATCAACCTTCCCGGCAGTCCCAGGGCAGTGAGAGAGGGCATTGAGGTTATTCTTGATGTTATCCCCCATGCAATTGAAAAGCTGAAAGGTTCAGAAAAGGAGTGTGCTGGATGAAGACCGATATTTCCTATTCACTTGCCTTTTTTGCAGGTTTTCTCTCTTTTGTATCACCATGTGTCTTGCCGCTGGTTCCTTCATACGTGTCATTCATAACGGGTATCTCTTTTGAGGACCTGACCGGTAAGGCGGACAGGGCCCGTATCCGCTTTCTCACAATGACGAACTCCCTTGCCTTTATCCTCGGGTTCTCCTTTGTCTTTATCCTGCTCGGGGCATCTTCATCTGCAGTAGGACAGATTCTCTTTCAGTATCAGGACTGGATAAGGATAATCGGGGGCATCATCGTAATTATCTTCGGTCTCTTTATTGCCGGTTTTTTAAGGCTTGATTTCCTTATGAGGGAGAGGAAATTCCATTTAAGCGGAAAACCTGCCGGATATATCGGGACATTTCTTTTGGGAATGGCCTTTGTGGCTGGCTGGACTCCCTGCATAGGGCCCATACTCGGAAGCATACTCCTGTATGCAAGTGCCAAGGGCTCGGCCATCTATGGGCTCAAGCTCCTGTCAGTCTATTCCCTTGGACTTGCCGTTCCATTTTTCCTCTCTGCCCTTGCATTAAATACCTTTCTGAGTTATTCGAGGTGGCTTCTGAGATATATGAGGGTCATTATGATTATAAGCGGGCTGCTACTTATAGTATTTGGAATCCTGCTTCTTTCCAACAGGGTAAGGGGCCTGGCCGGGCTGGTGCCGAACTTTGGTTTTTCGCTTTAAGCCTGTCAGCTTGCCAGCCTGTAAGCCTTTGCGCTCTTGTTATCCACAACCCTGCACCCCTCGATCACGTCATCTGTGGCTGGGGAGCACATCAATTTGTATGAAGTTCCTTTCAGAGTTGATATTGTCACTTCCACCCGGGAGAGGTGTCTTGCATCAGAATATCTTGCAGTCAATGATGCAGCGGTCATAATCTCATTGTCAGAAGCCATGCCGGTGATAATGGTTGTCGGACTTCCAATGCCCTCCACACTCATCAGTGTATCTTCTGAAGAGGCGAGGGCGATGATCTTTTCATTCTCCGCCTCATTACGACCGACTATGATTTTGCATTCAGGGGATGTCCTGAAATGCCTGCCCACTCTCAGGAGGTGTAACTCCTTGAGCTCGGGAGCGGAGTTATACTTGAGGAGGTCCCTGAGCCTGCAGGCATAGGAAGGCTCAGTCAGCAGACACCCCCCTGCCGGCGAGGGATAGTCTGTAAGTCCAAGCTCGGCTGCAAGGTTCATCTGCGGCCTGCGGGTCCTTCCCTTAAAGTCATGGAGACCTTTTCTGTCCACAAGTCCTTTCAACTCTGCCATGGTTGGTGGAAGCAGCTTTGCGCTCAGGGGCCTCAGTACAAGGCCCTCCACACCAGCCTCTCTGTCCACGAGCGGGAAACATTCCTTTCTCTGGCTCATGGGCCTCTGGCCAAGGACTTCTCCGGTAACAAGGAAGTCGGCACCGATGAGGTCCATAAATACCTTTGCCTCTCTTAACATCAATATCCTGCAATCAATACACGGATTCATATTTTTGCCATGTCCAAACCCCGGGTTTTTTACTATCTCAATGAATTTGTCGGCAAGGTGCGAGAGCTTGACCTTAAACCCGAACTCTTTTGCAACGGGCATGGGGTTATGGGAGCAGGATGAGCTGTCCGTTATATCACACCCGAAGTGGGTCAGGAAGGTAATGGCGGTTACGTCAATTCCCTGTCTCAGGAGAACAAGGATGGCGAGTGTGCTGTCAAGCCCTCCTGAAAGCAGTGCAACTGCCTTTGCCTTTCCGGTTCCATATATTTTCAGGCTTTTTTTCTCTTTATCTGTTTCCATCTGTCTTCCCGGTCAGACTTCATCCTTTATTGATAGCATTATCTGCTCCGGCGTTGCAGTTGCAGTGCCCACCTGACCTACAACTATCCCGGCTGCATGGTTTGAAATTATAGCTGCGTCTTTCAGGTCAGCCCCTGATACATGGGCAAGGGTAATTGTTGCAATTACTGTATCGCCTGCCCCGGTGACGTCAAATGCCCCCTTTGCAGCAGTGGGGATGTGGTTTATTGCAGAACCTTTCTCAAAGAGGGTCATTCCATGCTCTCCACGCGTAATCAGGACCGAGTCACACCGTAATTCCCTGAGAAGGGTTTTCCCTGCCTTCTGAAGAGATTTTTCGTCCTTTATCTCTATCCCCGTTCCTTCCGAGGCCTCTTTTGTATTCGGGGTGATAAGAGAGACGCCTTTATAGAAGTTGAAATGGCCAACCTTCGGGTCCACAGACACATAGGTGCCTCTCTTTTTGAATTCCCTTGCAACAAAACTCATCATCTTTTCGGATATAACCCCTTTTTTGTAATCTGAGATTATAAGTGCATCCCATTTGTCCCTGCCGGAAGAGAGAAAGTCTTTTATCTTTTTAAAAAGCCTTTCGTCCAGCCTCCTCCTGTCCTCCCTGTCAAACCTGACCACCTGCTGGCTGTGTGCAATAACACGGGTCTTGATAGTTGTCGGCCTCTTTCCGCTGAAGAGGCCGGAGGTATCAATCCCGTGGTCACTGAGCAGGGAGTGGAGAACCTCTCCTGATACGTCATTGCCTCTTACCCCGACGACTGTTGCCTTTCCACCAAGGGCCACTATGTTGGCGGCAACATTTGCAGCACCCCCGAGTGTGTAATTCTCATCCTTTACATCAATTACCGGCACAGGTGCCTCCGGGGATATCCTCTCAACGAGTCCCCAGATGTAGTGGTCAAGGATAATGTCGCCAACGACGAGGATATTTTTCTTTCTGAAGTTTTTAAAGATGCCGTTATATCTCATAATGAAGCCCTGATGATGTATAATTTTACATCAAACAGTGTAGTTCGTGCAAAAAATAATGGAAAAACCCTGGGTCCTTCTCTCTTTTATTTCTGCCTTCTCCCTGGCAACGAGTGACGCTCTGACCAAAAAGGCGTTGAGGCTTGATAACGAATATCTCGTGGCCTGGCTCCGTCTCGTCTTCTCCCTGCCGCCCCTTGTGTTGCTTCTTCTCTTCATCCCCGTTCCTGAACTTGACAGGACATTCTATCTCTCTTTCATCTGTGCCATTCCCCTCGAGATACTTGCCCTTACCCTCTATATCAAGGCATTGAGGATATCCCCCATGTCTCTCACCTTGCCATTCCTTTCCCTGACCCCGATATTCCTGATTGTCTTCTCCAGGGTGATTGTCGGCGAGAGTGTTTCCTTAAAAGGTGCCGCGGGTATCATCCTCATAGCAACAGGCGGGTATTCCCTGAATATCACCTCCGTCAGAAAGGGATTTTTTGCACCCATCAAGGCAATTGCAAGGGAGAAGGGCTCTGTTTATATGATTATCGTGGCAATGATATACAGCATAACCTCGTCACTTGGCAAGCTCGCCATAGAGCATTCATCACCATTATTTTTTGGATCCACCTATTTTATTGTTGTAACCTTATGTTTTACCCCCCTCGTCTGTATCAATCGCAATGATCGCTCTGTTGTCAGGGTGCTCAGAAGAGATATTAGAAGTGCAATACTTCCGGGGCTCTTCTACTCGGCAATGATCGTTTCCCATATGCTGGCAATGAGTCTTGCCAGGGTAGCTTACATGATTGCCATAAAACGTTCGAGCCTCCTTATAGGCAGCATCTACGGATTTATCTTTTTCAGGGAAAGGAACATCAGGGAAAGGAACATCAGGGAAAGGTTGTCTGGTGCTGCACTGATGTTTGCAGGGTAAATTGCCTGTAAAGGGCCACTTTTCGCCCTGTTTCCTTGACAAAAACAGGGTAGGTTGCTATAGTAACCAGAGAGGTGAAAAGCATGACATCGGATGCCTTTTCAGGGATTCCGCGCTAAAAGCAGGGGCCCACTACTTTAGAAAACAGGGTTTTGCCATGTATAAAAAATTCTACGGTCTCAAGGACAGACCCTTTAATCCCGTTCCGGATCCAGGGTATCTTTATCTCAGTTCATATCATAGGGACGCCCTGGCATATCTGACCGCAGAAGCTGAAAAAAACTCCAACCCAATCATTTTTACCGGTGATATCGGTACCGGCAAAACGGTCCTGTTGAGGACTTTTCTCAAGACCCTTGGACCGGAAGTCAACCTTGTACAGATTTTCTATAGCGGCAATGACCGTGTCCGGCTCCTGCAGATGATCCTTCTTGAGATGGGAATAGATTCCGGACAGACCGATGTTGATTCCCTGCGTTCAGAGATAAAAGAGCACCTGGGTAATTTGCTCCGGGAGGGCAGGGAGGTTTTTTTAGTAATTGACGAAGCCCAGGATCTGGATGAGGATGCACTTGATGAAGCCTGTCTGCTATCCAGGCTTGAGGTTGACGGACGCCACCTTGTCAGGGTCATTCTGGCAGGTTTGCCCAAGTTGCAGGAGAACATTGATTCCCTGAGCAATCTTGACTGCAGGGATAACATCACCAAACCCTATTATCTCAAAAAACTTTCTGATGAAGATATCCCGAAATATATCCATCACAGGCTGGCCACTGCCGGTTGCACGGATGTTACGGTCTTTCCCGAGGATGTGCTCAGCGAGATTAGTCATTTTTCAAGGGGAATACCCAGGCTGATCAACATGATCTGTGATGCTGTCCTCTTGTATGGGTATTTTTCGGAGAAGAAGGTGGTAACAATGTCCCTGTTTAAAGAGGTGATAGCCGATCTTTTTAATAATGGAAACGCAGAAGACGGTTATCAGTATGAGACAGCCGCTGTTGCCTCCGGCATTGTCGGTGCTGATCAGGATACACGAAGTGGAGAGGAACCCGGGGACATTCATTCAGGGGAGAAGGATTTGGAAGGTAACGGGAAACCCCGGACTGAAGAGATGCCTGTTCAGGACGTGGATAGCCGGCAGGGACGGCCCCTTCCCATGACTGTCCTTGTGCTTGAGAAGAATGCACGGATGAGGGTCAGGCTCGAAGATAAATACCGGGAGGCGGGAATAAATACTGTTGTACTCTCTACCCTTGAAGGACTTTTTAAAACCCTTGAAAGTTCCAGCGACCTGGGTCTTCACGTTCTGGTGGCCGATTCCTCCTTCTTTTTTGCCAAGGGGGGGAGTGAGGACTCAGCGGGTAAAGACGCCCTTGACAGAATACAGAGAGACTATGCACATATGCCGTTGATTGTGACCGCAACTCTCCCGCTCACGGTGATCCGGACAAAGCTTTTTCAGAGGGGAATCCCTTTGCTTCTGCATAAACCGGATTTAAACCGTATTGACCTCTCTGAAGTCCAGACTCAATTCGACTCTTTTTTTAATGAACTTCAGATTTGTCTGTCGAACATCCATTCCCAGTTTGGAGCAATTTATCAGAAGACGATTAAATGGCTAACCGACTCGCAAGGTGTCATAGCGGCCTCTGAGAGACGTGCGAAAGGATCAAGCCGTTCAAATTCAGGAGGGAACATAAATGAAGAATAAGCAAAAGATTGGTGAGTTGTTGGTTGATCTCAATATTTTGTCACAGGAAGATCTTGACAGGGCTTTGCAGGAACAGAAAAACACGGGTGAACGGTTGGGCGCTACCCTTCTCAAGATGGAACTCCTTTCAGAGGAAGACCTTGATTACCTGCTCGGCCGGCAGCTCGATATCCCCTCGATCAATCTGGAAAACTATAATCCTTCTCCGGAGCTGCTTGCCACGATTCCGGAAAAGGTAATAAGAAAATATCAGGTCCTCCCCATCTCTGTAGATGGCAAATCTCTTACAGTGGCCACGGCAAGCCCCAGGGATCTGCTGCTTATGGACGACCTCTCTTATATTACCGGCCTCAAGATCGCACCGGTGGTTACGTCCATCACATCGCTGGAACGTAAAATAGAGGAACTGTTTCAGAAACCCGTCAGTTGGGAAGAGTCACTGAAAGTGAACGAGACAGAAGATCTGGAGATTATAAAGGGAAACACCGGCATCATAGAAGAGGACCTTGAAGATGCACTTGAATCCGCAGAGGAAGCGCCTGTGATCAAGCTGGTCAATGCAGTCATTCTTGCGGCAATTGAGCAGGAAGCCACTCATATACATATTGAACCCCGGGAGGATTCCTATGAGATATACCTCCGCATTGACGGGAAATTGAAACTTCTGGTGAACCCCCCGGCCAATCTGCAACATAATGTTATAAACCGTTTAAAAATCCTCAGCTCCATAGACATCCTCAAGCGTTTTATTCCGGCTGAGGGGTTTTTCAGGGCCAAATCAAAGGGCCAGTATTATGATATTGATGCAGCAACTATTCCGTCACTGCATGGAGAACGCATGGTCCTGACCTTCCAGCAGCCATTTTCAAAGGAAGAACTACAGCTTGAAAAACTTGGGTTTACACCTGAGACCCTGGATGGTTTCAAAAAACTGCTTGCAAGTCCAAGGGGATTCATACTGGTTACAGGCCCCTCGGACAGCGGGAAGAGCTCCACCATCTATGCAGCCTTGAACTACCTTAAAAGTCCGGAAAAATCAATTTTCACCTTTGAGCGAACAATAAAGAACAAATTGTCCGGAATCAACCAGGGGCAACCTAACGAAAAATTCGGGTATAGCTATGAGAAAGGCTTGCAGTCCCTTCTGCGTCAGGACATGGATGTGCTTATGGCCGGGGAGATGATGACTCGTGAGGCGGTTGTATCTACCCTGCATGCATCCCTTTCAAAGACCCTTGTCCTTGGCCGATTCCTGTGCAATGATACCATCGGAGCCATCTCGCTGATAATGGATATGGACGTGCCTCCCTTTATGCTTTTTTCATCCCTGACCGCCGTCCTTGGTCAGCGGCTTATCAGGCGGCTCTGTCAGGAATGTATCGAGGATTACGAGCCCCCGGCTGAGCTGGCAGAGGAAATTCAGGCCCTTACCGGTACCCAGAGGCCAAGGCTCTTCCGGAGCCGGGGTTGCCCAGCCTGCGGTCTGACCGGGTATAATCACCGGATTGCATTGTTTGAACTGTTTGTTCCATCCAAGGAGCTTCGTGAGGCCATTCTGGCCAAAGTGCAGCCAAATGAACTAAAAAAGGTAGCGGAGAAACAGCAGTACCGTACTTTCCGGCAGGACGGACTGATAAAGGCCGCTGAAGGGCTGACCAGCTATGAAGAGGTTGTCAGGGTTATCTGATTGCGGTCACAACAGCATAAATTAATGAAGCTGTTAGTATAATGGTGCCGGAGGCCGGATTTGAACCGGCACGGAGCTATGCCCCGAGGGATTTTAAGTCCCTTGCGTCTACCAATTCCGCCACTCCGGCAAGCAAGGATTTTCTTAAAAAACAAACAGTTATAAAGTTTCATATAGTATCATAAAGTCCTGTAAGGAGTAAATACCTGAAAATAGAATCTGCTTATAACTGTCGAACGCTTTCAGTGTCTCTAATTCCTGCCTGAATTTATTTCAAGGGTGACAGTTAAAACAGGATGCTCCATATTCCAGTGGTTCAATTATTTGTGACAATTCGTGTTAATTTGTAGCTATAATCAAGTTGTTTTTTTTATTAAGGAGGGCACGTATTATGGAGTATCAGGAATTGGATGACGAAGGTCTGGTCTCCCTTTTATTTACTGAAGAGGACCGTTTGCCTATGGATGCTGTGGATGAGTTTTTGAGGCGTGGGGAGCAGATGATCAAGCCGCTATCCGGAATTGTATCCAACGGCTACTCGTGGAATAAAGAGTTACCTGAGTGGTGGTCTGTTGTGCATGCTACGTTTATTCTTGGTGCTATCGGAGGTAAAGAGAGTGTTCTGCCGCTTCTTAAGGCCCTTCGGTTTGCAATTGCATATGATTGCGATTGGGTTGCAGAGAGACTGCCGTCAATCTTCGGCAAGGTCGGTGTGCAGGCTATGGATGGGTTGAAGCTGATATCAAAGGATAAGACTTCCGACTGGTATACAAGAGTATCGGCTATGGAGAGTCTTGCAGCAGTCACTATTGCGAACCCTGAAATTGAGGAAGAGGTTTTTATGTTTTTAAGTTCCATTTTTGAAGACAAAGAAGAAGAAAGAGACACGAGACAATTTGTGGGTAATGTGCTTTTGGACTTTAAAAGAGAGGACTTGAGAGAATCCCTTTTTTTATTTGCCGGAATGGAGAAGGAACTGAACGAAAAAGACGCGTATTATCCAGCAGTCTTCTATGAAAATGATGTGGAAAAGGCTTTTGCTGTACCGGAAAAAAATTTATGGCATTATACCCTGGATTGGTTGTATTTTTATGATGAAAATGAAATTTCTACGAGGCAGGAACGGTGGGAGCAGGAAGACAGGAAACTGGCAAGGGAGAAAGAGGAAGGAGAGATTTCCTCTTCAGGGCCAGTGCCGTTTGTTTACAATAAACCCAAGGTTGGCCGGAACGAGCCCTGTCCTTGCGGCAGTGGAAAGAAATACAAAAAATGCTGTGGCTGATTTCAGGGGTCAATACATCAAAGAAAGTCAGCGTTGTCCGGTAAGGTTCTTGCCTAAGCATGATTTTTCTTATGTTTTTTAAAGCTGTTTGTGCCTATAGGGGCAGGATCAAAAATATGGGCTTCATTTCTAATTTTAATTCTCAATTCTCTGCCTCTTTTGACAGACGATAGACAGATATGCCCATCGGAACCAGGAACTCTTCTCTGAGAACTTCTCCTGGATGAATATTTTTTAAATACCTCATGCCCTTAACTCCTTTCCGGGACTGCAGCAATTTATCCCTTTCGGATAATCTCAACTATTTTTTCAATAACCTCGTTGAGTTTTTCTACCTTAAGACCTCCAACTTTATAGAGGACGATATGTTTATCAGCTGTGAATATGCGATTGGTCTTATGTTACTCTGCTGTTTTAGACTGCTTTTGGTAAAATCTTGATCGATAAGTGGAATTGCATAATTGTCTTTAATGGATTGACTTGGATTGACTGGTTATCTGGCAAAGAATCAGGTTGTTACCATCTAAATTTGAAATAATTAAGGCAGGGCGTCTTTTGGCTTGGGTTAAGTCAGAGAAAGGAAAAGGAACAACAACTACGTCACCTTTTACAAATCTTGCCAAGCCTCGTCTTCCTCTGGTTTCATCCAATCTTTTCTGAGAGATGTTTCACTGGCAATGGCGGTATCCAGCCGTTCACGAACGATCTTTGTTTTTAAGAAGTGGATAAAGTCCAATACCTCGTCAAGTAACGGCTCTGGAACCTGTTCTATTTCGTTTAAAAGCAGCTCTTTTTTGCTCATGAGTTCTTCTCCTTTTTGGGATATGTTAAATTATAACAAATTAAAACAGATAATAACACGGCTCAACGGACTTGTATGCGTTCAGCATGGATGAGAAGCAATTGAAAACTTTAGAGAAATTGTTGCTAAATAGGGAAAAAGCAATAAGTCAACGTAGTCAACAACGTTATATACTAAAAATGGGACAGGTTAGACTCTCCCATTTTAGTATAGGAGATAGGAAATTAATAGCTATTAAGAAAAAGAAACCTCCTGTTAAGATATAGGCGCTAACCCAAACAAAATCTTAAACAGGAGGTTTCAGAATGCAGTTTAATATTAACAGGATTGAAGGATTCCGTCAATTAAGAAAAGAGATACGGGGTTCAAAAGAGCATTTA